>NZ_CDWTMO010000005.1:0-54393 GCF_977946435.1 Frankia sp. CgKIO3
ACGTACGCCTTCGGGCCGGGCACGGCGTGCCACAGCGAGGCGAGCAGGTGGGTCTTGCCGACACCGAAGCCGCCGTCGAGGTACACCCCCGGCCGCATTCCGGACGGGCCCGGCGCCCCCGCCCCCCGGGTCAGGAGCCCGAACAGGCCGCCCTTCCCGGAACGGCCCGCATGCCCGGAACGGGCTACAAGTTCGGAACGGCCCGCATGCCCGGAACGGCTGGAACGATCTGAACGGCGGGACCGCCCGGAGGAGGCGGTCAACCGGTCGGCGAAGGCGGACAGCGCCATGACCGCGGCGGCCTGGCTCGGCTCGGCCGGATCGGGCAGGTAGCCGGCGAACCGGACCACGTCGAACCGGGGCGGCGGGACAAGCGCCGCGACCAGGTCCCCGGGTGGCACAATCGGCCGGCGATCGACGAGACGCTGCGCCACCCGCCCAGCGTACGGAGACGCCCGTACCCGTCGCCCCGGCCGGCGGTATCGCGGCCGACGTCACAACGCATGGGTTCGCCGCCGACCTGGGTTCGCCGCCGATCGGATGACCAGCACCGTCGCCCGTTACAGTCGGCCCGGTGCGGCGCATCTTCCCGGTTCCACCCCCGTTCGCCGGTTCCGCGGGGGCCGCCGGGCTCGCGAGGAAGGCCGAGGAGGCCGAGGATGCCGTCGAGGACATCGAGGACATCGATCTCGACGAGGCGTACGCCTACCCCTCGTCCGCCGCGCACACCCCCTACATCCGGGCGAACTTCGTGGCCTCGGTCGATGGGGCCGCCGAGGTGGGCGGCCGCTCGGGCCCCCTGGGCGGGGAGGCCGACCTGCGGGTCTTCCGGTTGCTGCGCTGGCTCAGCGACGTGGTGCTGGTCGGTGCCGGCACCGCCCGGACGGAGAACTACGGGCCGGTGGTCATCCCGCCCGAACGGCGGGAGCGGCGCGTCGCCGCGGGGCTCGCGGCGGTGCCCCCGATCGCGGTCGTGACCGCGACGGCGGGCTTCGACCCGGGTGCCCGGCTGTTCAGCGGGGGGATCCGACCGGTGCTACTGACCTGCGAGACCGCACCCCTCGACCGGCGTCGGCGGCTGGCTGCGGTCGCCGACATCGCGATCTGCGGCGGCAGCGCCGTCGAACCCGACCTCGCCGTCCGGGCCCTGGCGGAACGGGGAATGACCCGCATCCTCACCGAGGGCGGTCCGCTGCTGCACTCCCAGCTCGCCGCGGCGGGCCTCCTCGACGAGCTGTGCCTGACGATCACCCCGGTACTGGCCGGGCCGGGCCGGCTCGGGATCATGAAAGGCGAGCCGTGGCCGGCACCGGCCGCGCTCACCCTGACCCAGATCCTCACCGAGGACGACGTCCTGTTCCTGCGTTACCGGCGCTGAACCGGCGTTACCGGCGCTGGCCCGGCACCGGCGTCATCCACAGGCGGCCGGACCGGCACCTGCGTCATCCACAGTCGCGTCGCCGCGCGGGCGCGGGCGGGCGGGCCGCTGTTAGCGTCGCCACCGGTGAACCTGATCACGATCTGGGTGGTGTGCGCATGACGGTGCCCGAGGGACGTCGCGCGACGGTGGCCGTCGCCCTGGCCCAGGCCCGGCGTGCCCGGCTGGACGTGGCCGCCGCGCTGGAGCGGATCTCGGCGGTCGGCGCCGAGGCCTGGGAGGGTCGTCAGGCCGAGATCTGGCAGCGCCGGATGCGGCGGCTCGCGGCGGAGGCGGCCATGGCCCTCGATCGGTGCGTGCAGGCCCGCGAGACAGCGTTCGTTGCGGCAGGCCCCGGCGGGCCGGTGTCCCCCGTCCGATCGGCGGGCCCCGGCGGGCCGCGGAAGGTCAGCTGACGCGCATGCCCGGACCAAGCGACCGGGTGCTCGTCGACCCCGATCGGATGCGTGTTCTGGTGTCCAGCGTGACCGAGGCCGGGGAGCTGCTGCGCTCCTGGTCCCGCGCCCTCGCCGCGGCGTTGGCGGATGCCGGGCTGCCGCTCGACCCGGCGGAACGGCTCGGCGCGCTGGAGGACGAAGTCGAGGCCGAGGTCACCATGCTGCGGCGCCGGCTGCGCCTCGCCGAGGGCGTCGACGACGGGATCGGCATCACGATCAGGCCGACGTCCGCCCCGATTCGGCAGCCGGTGCCCCGCGAGGCGCCGGGCATTCCCGGTACCTCCGAGGCGCTCCGCACCTTCGAGCAGGCCGTGGCCGCCGGACGGGCGTTGGCGCACTCGCTGCGGGGGGACGGGCCGAGTCGGCACGGATCAGGCCGGGGCGGAACGGGCAGAGGCGGATCAGGGCTGGGCAGAACGGGCAGAATGGGTGGAACGGGTGGAAACAACTCGGGCATGGTCACCCCGCGTGACGCGCTGACCGTGCTGCGGTCCCGGATGAACGATCCGGACTTCGTCCTGGGCTTTCACGACGCGCTGGGACCCGACGGGCTCGCGCGGCTGCTCTACCGGGTGGAGGGACTGTCGCGGGGGCCGATGGTCCACCGTCCACCCGAACCGCTCGGCTTCGACCGGCGGGAGGCGGAACGGATCCTCGGCGCCACCCTGGCCTCCTACAGCCACCGGCGAACTCTCGACGCCGCCTGGCTCGGCCGGTTCAACACCGCCGGGAGGACCGACACGGCCGAGACGGTCCTGCTGACCCCCCTGCTCGCCTCGGCCCGCCTCGACAGCGTGCTGCTGGGCCGGATGGCCTTCGGGTCGGGTGACCGACCGGGTAGCGGGCCGGGTGACGCCGCGGCCGCCCCGTCGGCGCCGCACGACGTCGGCCTGCTCGCCCCCGCCGCAGCCGGGCTCACGAGCCGGGGCCGACCGACCGTCACCGACTACCAGGGGGTGCTGCTGGACGCCATCGCCGCGGCCCCGGCGCTGGCCGCCCGGTTCGCGGCGGACCACATCGACACCATCCTGCGCGGCGCGGCCGTGCTCGCCCTTCCGCTGCCGGTGGATCTCGCGACGGCCCGATCCCTGGAAGATGCCTGGATCCGGCTGGTGGCCGCGGCGGGAAGCCAGGAGAGCCGCCGTGCCGATCCGCGGGCCTCGGCCTCGTTCGTCTCCCGGCTAGCCCTGGCCGTGCAGGCGACCGGTGATCGGCCGTTGCTCCTCCGGCTGCGGGCGGCCCTCGTCCCGGCGCTACGGACCTATCGGGACGAGCTCTACGACGCCGTCACCGCCGTGGTCCCCGGTCCCACGGTGGACCCGCGGGCCGGGGCCGCGGCGGAGCAGTCCGCCCTGGTCAAGCTGATCCCGATCGAGGCGTGGGAGTCACTGCTGCGGGAGGGCCTGCGCGGCGGGGCGCTGGCCGGTCTGCTCGCCCAGGACGTCGCGACCTACGGTCTTCGTCTCGAGGACCAGGTGGCCGCCTCGGCCCAGGGCTGGAGAACGGCCCCCGGCGGGTATCCGTCGAGCCCCCTGGCATTGGGCTACCTGCGGGTCGAGCACGCGCAGGCGTTCTTCGCCGGCGCCCTCGCCGATGCGACCGAGGCGATGCTGCGCGAGCACGCCGACGCGGTCGGCGCCCACCGCCGGCAGCAGGCGGTGCTGCTCGACGTGCTCGGGGAGGTGGGCAAGTCCATCGATCCGACGAGTCCAGCGGGCACCTTCGTCCATCTGGGCGTCGGGGTCACCGTGGAGATGATCGAGGCCTGGATCCGGGCACGGCACAGCGACCTGCCGACCACCCGCCCCGCCCAGGTCGTCGCGGACCTGCGGGACGCCTCCCGGGTCCTGCCCGGCTGGGCAGCGGCCTACGAGACCAGCGCCCGCCGGCTCTGGGCCCGCCGGGATCGTGACCCGCTCCGGCCGATCGCGGTGACCCCCGCCGGCGGGCCGTGCCGCGTCTACATCGGCGATCCGAGGGCCGACGGGTTCATCACCTCGCCGGCGGAGAACTTCCTCGACGCCTCGGGGAATCCACGTCCGTCCGCGCGGATGACGCCGACCCAGCGGCGTGCCTATGCCGCCTGGCTCGCGAGCCCGGCGATGGTCGCGAACAACGACCGCATCTCGTTCCTCGACGGCCGGGCCGGCAGCCACGGATCCTCCCTGCCACCGGACTGGGGGCGGCGGCCGGGCTGACCCCGGTTCTCCCCGTCACCACCGGCTAGATGATCATCCCGGCGCCGAGAGTGGTCCCGGTCGACTCGTCGATGAGCAGCACGCTGCCGGTGTTCCGGTTGCGGCGGTACAGGTCGTAGCACAGCGGGGACGTCGTCCGCAGGGCGATCCGGCCGATGTCGTTCAGACCCAGCGTCTCGACGGTCTCGTCGCGGTGCAGGGTGTCGATGTCGACGCGGTAACAGATGTCGGTGACCATCGCCCGTACCGAACGGGTGGTGTGCTTGATCCCGATCCGGGCCCGGCGGCGCAGCGGGGCGTCGACCATCCAGGAGACCATCAGGTTGAGGTCCTGGCCGACGGCCGGCTGGTTCATCGGCCGGGCGATCGTGTCTCCCCGGGAGACGTCCAGATCGTCCTCGAGCCGGATGGTCACCGACATCGGCGGGAACGCCTCGTCGACCGGGCCGTCGAACGTGTCGATGCCGGCGATCCGCGTGGTCAGCCCGGAGGGCAGGACGACGACCTCGTCGCCGGGCTTGAGCACCCCGCCGGCAACCTGACCGGCGTACCCGCGGTAGTCGTGCAGGTCGTCGTTCCGCGGCCGGACCACCCACTGCACCGGGAAACGCACATCGATGAGGTTGCGGTCGGAGGCGATGTGGAGCTCCTCCAGGTGGTGCAGCAGCGAGCTGCCCTCGTACCAGGGAGTGCTTGGCGACCGGGAGACCACGTTGTCCCCGCCCAGCGCGGAGATCGGGATCGTCGTGACGTCGACGATCTCTAGTTTCGCCGCGAAGCGCCGGAACTCCTCCTTGATCTTCTCGAAGACGTCCCGGTCGAAGTCGACGAGGTCCATCTTGTTCACGCAGAGCACCAGATGGGGCACGCGCAGGAGGGACGTCAGGAAGGCGTGCCGGCGGGTCTGCTCGACGACCCCCTTGCGCGCGTCGACGAGCAGCAGCGCGAGGTCGGCGGTGGACGCGCCGGTGACCATGTTGCGGGTGTACTGCACGTGCCCGGGGGTGTCGGCGAGGATTAACGACCGCCGGGGCGTGGCGAAGTAACGATACGCGACGTCGATCGTGATGCCCTGCTCCCGCTCGGCCCGCAGACCATCGGTGAGCAGCGCGAGGTCGACGTAGCTGTCGCCGCGCTCCCGGCTGGTGCGCTCGACCGCGGCGAGCTGGTCGGAGAACAGCGACTTCGTGTCGTAGAGGAGCCGCCCGATCAGGGTCGACTTCCCGTCGTCGACGGACCCCGCCGTCGCGACCCGCAGCAGCTCGGCCATCAGAAGTACCCCTCCCGCTTACGGTCCTCCATCGCCGCCTCACTGACCCGGTCGTCAGCCCGGGTCGCGCCGCGTTCGGTGAGCCGGGTGGCGGCCACCTCGGCGATGACCTCCTCGACGGTCGCCGCGGTTGACTCGACCGCTCCGGTGCAGGTGATGTCGCCCACCGTGCGATAGCGCACCTGCCGGGGCGCCGCCGTCTCACCAGCCAGGGGCCGGGTCAGCGGCGTGACCGCCAGCAGCATGCCGTCGCGCTCGAACACGTCCCGGCGATGCGCGTAGTAGATGGAGGGGATCTCCAGCCGCTCCTGGGCGATGTACCGCCAGATGTCGAGCTCGGTCCAGTTCGACAGCGGGAACACCCGGATGTGCTCACCGGGGCGGTGCCGGCCGTTGTAGAGCGACCACAGCTCAGGGCGCTGGTTCTTGGGGTCCCACTGGCCGAACTCGTCCCGGAAGGAGTAGACCCGTTCCTTGGCCCGCGCCTTCTCCTCGTCCCGGCGCGCGCCGCCGAACATCGCGTCGAACTTGTTGTCGGCGATGGCGTCGAGCAGCACCGGTGTCTGCAGCTGGTTACGCGAGGCCCCCGGACGGGTGTCTTCGGTCAGCACGCCCGCGTCGATGGCGGCCTGGACGGAACCGACCACCAGGCGGGCGGCGAGCTCCGCCGCCCGCCTGTCCCGAAACTCGAGGACCTCGTCGAAGTTGTGCCCGGTGTCGATGTGCAGCAGGGGGAAGGGCAGCTTCGCGGGCCAGAAGGCCTTCTGCGCGACCCGGAGCATGACGATCGAGTCCTTCCCGCCGCTGAGCAGCAGGGCGGGACGCTCGAACTCCGCGGCCACCTCGCGGAAGATGTGGATGGCCTCGGCCTCAAGCATCTGCAGCTGGGTGAGCTCGTAACCCATCACCGGCACGCGAAACCCCCCCGTCGAGGCGATGTGTCCCACCAAAGTAGCGGACACGGCGGCCGTGTCGGCGGTTTCGGCGACATTACGCCCCTCACGGTGGACCCACAACCACGACCGACGTCATCCAGAACAACCATGGATCAACAATCGCTACCCTCTGAAACCACTCCGCAACCACTCCGAGGGCATGCGCCTCAACCGCCGGAGCCCCCCGCGGCGCCGATCGCCCGGAGAACCTCCGATGCCCAGCTCGCAGCACAGATGACCAGGTCGGGCAGCAGCGGGTCGGGCTGATTGTACCGCAGCGGCGAGCCGTCCAGCCGGCTGGTGTGCAGCCCCGCCGACCGCGCGACCGCCACCGGGGCGGCGGAGTCCCACTCGTACTGGCCGCCGGCGTGCAGGTAGATCTCGGCCTCCCCGCGGATGACGGCGGCGGCCTTCGCACCAGCCGAACCCATCGGGACGATGGTGGCGCCTAGTGCCTCCGCGACCTCCGTGACCAGCTGTGGAGCCCGGGTCCGGCTGACCACGATCCGTGGCGGACGCGCCTCGGCCGGCCGCGGCGGCAGCCCGCCCGCGCTGGACAGCGTCAACCCGAGCGCCGGCAGCGCCACCGCGCCCGAGACGAGCTCGCCGGCCTGCCAGAGCGCGACATGCACCGCCCAGTCCGACCTGCCGGGTTCGGCGAACTCGCGGGTGCCGTCCAGGGGGTCGACGATCCAGACCCGCTCCGCGGACAGCCGCGCGACGTCGTCGACGCCCTCCTCGGACAGCACAGCGTCCTGCGGGCGGTGCCGCGCCAACGCCCGGGCCAGGAGCTGATGCGAACGCGCGTCCCCGGCGTCACGCAGGGTCGCGGGTTCGGCGAACCCGACCTCCTCCCTGATCCGCAACAGCAGTTTGCCGGCGTCCGTGGCCAGCCGTCGGGCCAGGACGTCGTCGTCGAGTTCGTCGGTCGCGATGTCGACCGGCACGGTGGACGGCGGGCGGGTGTCATCGGTGTTCATTGGGACGGAGTCTGTCACCAGCTACCGTCGCAAGTGTGAGTACCACCTCCCATCCCGCCCCCGGTCCTGATCACCACCCCAAGTCCGGTGCCAACGGTGCCGCCAGTGTGACCGGCGGGTCCGGCGGGTCCGGTGTGACCGGTGGGTCCGGTGTGACCGGCGGGTCCGGACCAACCCCCGTCCTGGCGACACCGGCCCGGGTCGCGGAGCTGACGGCCGCGTCGGTCGCTTGGCCGTCGCTGACCCTGCGCCCGGCCCAGCTCGCCGAGCTGGAACTGCTGCTGCTCGGTGCTTTCGGGTCGGAACCTGGTTATCCCGAGGATCCCGAGATCAATGGCGTGCCGGTGCCGACCCTCATCGTCGGCGCGGCCGAGGCCGGCGCACTGACACCGAGCTCCACGGCGGCCCTGCGGGACACCGAGGGAGTGATGATCGCGGCGCTGCACCTCCGAACGACCATTCCCCTGCCGGACCAGCCGGGGGGTCCGGACGGGCCCCGGGTCCGGCTGGTCGGCACGGTCGAGGGCATCCGGCTGCCCCACCACCCCGATCATCCCGGCCTGCGGCTCACCCCGGCCCAGGTCCGGGCCGAGCTGCTCGCCCGAGGCTGGATCAGCCTCGAGGCGGATTCCGGCGCGTGCTGGGCGGTGTGGGCGGACGGCCTGCTCCACACGGCGGACGTGGGCCGGATCCGGGCGCTGACCCGGCAGGACAAACGGTGCGTCGTCCTCGCCCCGGTGGGTGGCGCCGATCCCGCGGACGCTGGGCATCACCTGCGGGTCCGTTGCCTGCTCGCCGCCCTCAAGGCAGTCGACGCCCCGTTGCGGGCCGCCGAGGCGACGCTCTCCTCGGAGGCGCTCGCCGCCGACGCGATCAGCCCGCCGGGTATTGCCGGCCGGCGGTCGGAACCGCCGCCGGACCCCTACCGGCGGCCGAAAGCCGGCGAGGCGGGAACGCCGGAGCACCGCAGCCTGCTGGTCCTCGTTCCGGTCATCCCGTCGGAGGCGCTGGCCACCCCCCGCGAGCCGGGCATGAGCGCGACGGTCCTGAAAACATCCGCGAAACCGAGCGGCGCGGCGGCGGGGGTACCGGGCCCGGCCACGGCCGTGACGCCCGCCCCCCCGGCACCCACGGACCTGGCGGACATCGCGTGGGCGGCGGCGGGCGCGGCCTGGACAGGCGTGGAGACGGCGGCGAGCTCCGCCGACGAACTGGCGAAACTCGCCGCCCAGCGGGCGCATCTGGCCAGCTTCTACGGCCTGACCGGCAGCCTCATCGGGCCGGCGATCGGCGCACCCGGGCGGGCGGAGCTGGCCTCGCTGCTCGACGCCGGCAACCCGATACCGGCCGAACTGACCCCGCCGACGGTGGCCGCGGAGCTCTCCCGCGCCATCCCACCACGTTCGAAGCGGGGCCTGGCCGTGTTTCTCACCGGGCTGTCCGGCTCCGGGAAGTCGACGCTGGCCGGCCTGCTCGTCTGCCGACTACTGGAATACGGCGGACGCCGGCTCACTTTGCTCGACGGGGACGTCGTGCGGGCCCAGCTGTCCCAGGGACTGGGATTCTCCCGCGCCGACCGCGACATCAACGTCCGACGGATCGGCTTCGTCGCGGCCCAGGTCGCGGGAGCCGGAGGCACCGCGGTGTGCGCGCCGATCGCGCCGTACGCCGACGTGCGCGCCCAGGTCCGGGAGATGGTCCGGGCCGCAGGCGGCGGATTCGTGCTGGTACACGTGTCCACACCGCTGGAGGTGTGCGAGGCGCGGGACCGTAAGGGGCTCTATGCCAAGGCGCGCGCAGGCGTCCTGCCCGCCTTCACCGGCGTGTCCGATCCGTACGAGATGCCGACCGACGCCGACGTCACGGTGAACACCGCGGAGCTCTCCGCCGAGGACGCCGTGGACCGGATCATCGACCACCTACGCCACGCCGGCTGGCTGGCCAGCTAGCCATGCGGGCCCCTAATACGCTCCCTCGCGGCGCAGCACGGCGAACACGGTGCGCCAGAGGATGACGAAGTCCATCGCCAGTGACCAGTTCTCGACGTAGCGCAGGTCGAGACGGACCGACTCGTCCCATTCGAGGTCCGACCGGCCGCTGATCTGCCACAGGCCGGTCAGCCCCGGCTTCACCATCAGCCGGCGGTGCACGTCGTCCTCATAGCGGGCGACCTCCGACGGCAGCGGCGGCCGCGTCGAAGCAGGACGAGGAGCCGGACGTAACGCCGTTCCCAGGTCACCTGAGCGCGGTAGCCGCCCGTCTCGACGGCGGCTGGGCTCACCCGCCCCGCGCTGTGCCGCCCGCCGGGCCCGGTAGCCGGGCGGCTCGGCGGTGCGCCGACGGGACGGCCGGCCGTCCCCGCCGGGCGCGCCGGCGGGGACGGCATCCCCTGCCCGCCGCGGGCGCGCGGAACGAAGTTCGACCCAGCGGTCGCGCGCGTGTCGCCGGGCACCGTCTCCGTCACTCGTGGTCCCCCCCCAGCACCGCGACGGCGCGCGTCAACAACACCGACCGGACCCGGCCGAACGGACTGGCCCAGTGGCGCCGGCACGTGCCCGAGCCCGAGCCAGGATCCGAACGGGCCCGGAGGTGTCATCGTCCTCCCCGTTCGGCGGCCCGCGGCGCCCCTCGCTCAGACAGCCACGAATTCATCCCTCGGTGGTGCATCGACCGGACCTCCAGCGATCTTCCCCCGCCACTGACTGTGGGCCACCCCGAACGATGAGCCGAACGCGCGCATCATCCAGGTCCCACTGGGGTGTGTCGGCACACCGGAGCGAACTGGAATACCGGACGCCGACACGGGTGGCGCTCCGTGGTCACGGGGGCAACGTTACCGGTTACGCCGAGATGATCTACCAGCGGCCCGGCCCGGCGATGGCGGCGTAACGCCCCGACCGCCGACCGTGGCCATGGCGTGATCCGTGCGTTTATGGCAACTTACAGTAACAGAGATGCGGTCGTCGACCAGCGACCGCCATGACGAACCTTCCGAGTCGACAAACCTTCCGAGTCCGCCCGCCGACGCGGGCATGACAGGCACCATCGACCCACGGACGCCTGACGCCTACGCTGCGCACACAAACAGCGGCGATAATGCTACTCTGCGTTATTGATCGCGGGTCTCGGCTCGGGATCCGTCGGCTGCCCGCCCCCGCGGGCGCCGGGAGAGGTGGGGCTGTGCGATCCTGCGCGCCCCGTGCGACGTCGCCGACGTGATATCGCCGACGTGATATCGCCGGGGTGACATCGCCGGGGTGATGTCACGTCGGGATTGATGTCACCTGGAGTGATGCCGCCCGGGTGAGGCCGGTGAGCACAGTCACGGGACGGTCGGCGCCTGCCGGACGGGTGGGGGCGCCCAGGCAGGCGCCGGCTGCCGTCCCGGTCCTCCGCCGGTCCCGGTCCTCCGCCGGTCTACCCGGCAGCCACCCGCCTCAGGGCAGGGCGGTGACGACGTCCGCCAGCGGCTTGCGGGCACCGGTGTAGAACGGCGTCTCCAGCCTGGTGTGCCGTCGCGCCGCGCTGGCCCGAAGGTGTCGGATGCAGTCGACGATCCGGTGCAGCTCATCCGCTTCGAAGGCGAGCAGCCACTCATAGTCGCCCAGTCCAAACGAAGCCACCGTGTTGGCCCGGACGTCCTCGTACTCCCGGCCCATGATCCCGTGCTCGGCGAGCATCCCGCGCCGTTCATAGTCCGGCAGCAGGTACCACTCCAGCGAGCGGTTGAACGGGTAGACGCAGAGATAACCGCGGGGGTCCTCCCGCCGGACGAAGGCGGGGATGTGGTTCTGGTTGAACTCCGCCGGCCGGTGCAGGCCGACCGCCGACCACACCGGACGCAGGTGCCCGCCCAGGGCCGTCCGCCGGAACCGCTGGTAGGTCTCCTGCAGCAGGTCCGGGTCCGGGCTCGTCCACCAGACCATCAGGTCCGCGTCGGCCCGGTAGCCCGAGATCTCGTAGACACCGCGGGTGTAGACGTCCTTGGCCAGCGCCCCGTCGAGCAAGGCGGTCGCCTGGTCGATCAGCGGGGTCCGCTCGGCGGGCAGCGGACGGTCGGCCGCGAAGACCGA
Source organism: Frankia sp. CgKIO3 (assembly GCF_977946435.1). Classification (NCBI taxonomy): domain Bacteria; kingdom Bacillati; phylum Actinomycetota; class Actinomycetes; order Frankiales; family Frankiaceae; genus Frankia; species Frankia sp. CgKIO3. Next base: position 11,332 of record NZ_CDWTMO010000005.1, read on the forward strand.
CCATCCCGTGTAGAGCAGCTCCGCGTTGAGTTCGCGGGCCGATTTCGTGGACTCCGACATTCCCATCCTCCTTCACCGGCGGCCGGACGCGGTCCGGGCCGGTGCACGTAATCAGATTCCCGGGCCCACCGGATCGGCCGGACTGCCTTGCGCCGTCCGGGTAGCCCTCAGCACCGCGTGCGCGGCGGTCTCCCCCGACCGGATACAGGCCGGGATGCCTACACCGTCGTATCCCGCGCCGGCCAGGACGATCCCCGCTGGAAGCCCCCGGCGCACCGCGGCGATCCGGTTGAGATGACCCGGCAGGTACTGCGGGAGTGCCCCGCCCCAGCGACTCACCCGGGTCGCGACCGGCCGACCGGACAGACCGGTGATCTGCGCGATCTCCGCCGCCGCCACCCCGGCGAGCTCCACGTCCCCACGCTGCAGGTCCTGTTCGGCACCGGCGCGGCCGATGCTCGCCCGCACCACCGTGAGCCGGTCGGAGCCCAGGTGCGGCCACTTGGCGGACAGGAAGGTGGCCGCCTTCACCGCGGTGCCCGCCCGGGCGGGCACGAGGAATCCGCTGCCGGGTGGCGGCGCGGCATCCCGGTAGACCAGCGTCACCAGGCCAACCGAGGCGTAGGGCACGCCGGCAAGCGGGGCGGAGGCATGCGGGGCCAGCGGCGCCAGCAGGGCGCGGGCCACCCCGGCGGGCACCGCGAGGATCACGGCGTCGGCCTGGAACGGCCCGAGGGCGTCCGCGCCGCCCACCCGGTCACAGTTGACCTGCCAGCCGCCCGCGGTCTTCGCGATCGAGCGGACGAGCACCCCGGTGTGCACGGTGGCGCCGGACTGCGCCGCCACCCGCGCCGCGAAGGAGCCCAGGCCCCCCCGAAGCGTGGCGAACAGCGGTGCCGTCGAGGTCGTCGTCGCGGGTCCGGTACGGGCCCGCACCCGGTGCGCGCCGAGGAGCAGCGAGCGATCCTCGGCGAAGATGGGGACGAGCTGGGGCACGGTAGTCCGCAGCGACAGCGCGTCGGCCCGGCCCGCATACACCCCCCCGAGCAGCGGATCCACCAGCAGGTCGACGACTTCGCGCCCGACCCGCGTGCCGACGTAGCGGCCGACGGTCGGATCGTCGGCGAAACGCGTCCGCGGCAGCACCAGGTCGGCGGCGGCCCGCACCAGCCCCCACGGGGACAGCACCCGCGAGCGGACCAGGCCGAGGACGTCGGTCGGCACTCCGAGCAGAGTGTTCGGGGGGATGGGACGCAGCCGGCCGCGGATCCACAGTGACGCCGACGTCGTGGCCGGATGCACGATGTCGTGCCCGAGCCCGATCTGCCGGGCCAGGCGGAGTCCGTCGGGAACCCGGGCGAGGAAGGACTCCGCGCCCTCTTCGACGTCCAGACCCTCGATCGGGGTGGTACGCAGCTTGCCACCGACCCGGTCCGCCGCATCGAGGACGGTCACTTCGGCGTGCCCGGCCAGGGCGCGGGCGGCCGAGAGCCCGGCGATACCCCCACCGACGATCACAACCCGCACGTTCCTGCCGCCCTTCACGTTGAGTGGTGCCGCCCGCCAGTTTTCACCATCGAGCCGGTTCCAGTGAACCGGTCCGATGAGGGCGGATCACCTGCCGTGGACTCACCTGCCGTGGACGAGGTCAACGACGTGTGCAAGCATGCCCGGATCGGTCTGCGGCAGCACCCCGTGGCCGAGGTTGAACACGTGCCCCTCCGCCTTGGCCCCGCGGGCGCAGACGTCACGCACCTTGGCGGCGAGCACCGCTTCGGGGGCGAAGACCGCGGTCGGGTCGAGGTTTCCCTGCACGGCGTGACCGGGCCCGATCCGCCGAGCGGCCTCGTCGAGAGGAACCCGCCAGTCGACCCCGACGACGTCCGCACCCGCCTGGCCCATCGCGGCGAGCAGCTCACCGGTGTTCACACCAAAGTGGATGCGCGGCACCTCACCGGCGAAGGCGGCCAGCACCCGAGCGCTGTGCGGCGCGACGTAGCGACGGTAGTCCGCCTCGTCCAGCGCCCCGGCCCAGGAGTCGAACAGCTGCAGCGCGTCGACACCGGCATCCACCTGGACCCGCAGGAAGGCGGTGGTAATGTCGGCGAGCCGGGCCAGCAGGTCGTGCCAGAGCTTCGGTTCGCTGTACATCAACGCCTTGGTGCGGGCGTGGTCGCGACTCGGCCCGCCCTCGATGAGGTAGCTCGCGAGGGTGAACGGCGCCCCGGCGAACCCGATCAGCGGGGTTGAACCCAGCTCGGCCAGCAGTAGCCGGACCGCGTCGGCCACGTAGGGAACGTCGTCCGGCTCCAGTACGCGCAACGCGGCGAGCCCGACGGCGTCCCGCACGGGCTCGGCCACCACCGGTCCGATCCCGGCGACGATGTCGATGTCGAGGCCGATCGCGACCAGGGGCACCACGATGTCGGAGAAGAAGATCGCCGCGTCCGGCCGGAACCGGCGTACCGGCTGGAGCGTGATCTCAGTGATCATCTCGGCCTCCCGGCAGGAGTCGAGCATGGCGACTCCCGCGCGCAGGGCCCGGTACTCGGGCAGGACCCGCCCGGCCTGACGCATGAACCACACCGGCGTGGTCCCGGGGGGCTCCCGTCGACAGGCCCGCAGGAAGGGCGCGGTGTCGGCCAGGCCGAGCCGCCGGGCGAGCGCGGCACCGGTCGGCGGGGGCGAGACGCCGCCCGGCCCGGATCCGGGTCCCGCGTCGACGTGGAGGACAGGCATGGGTCGATCGTTGCACGCCCGTGAGATGTGTGGGAGTACGGCCATAGCGGGATGGGCCACCGCACGGGCCTGACGGCTCCCGGCGGCGAGGACCGGAGAGTACCAACCGGAACGTTGCACATCCGCTATCTTCTACTCTGGGTAGAAGAACTTCCAGATCCGGCCGGTGCCGGGCGCTCCCGTCCGTCGAGGCCGCGCCAGCGGACGGGGACGAACGATCGGACGTGACGAATCCCGCGGTCGCCGTGGCATGCCACGGCGCGTCCCGGGTCCCGGCACTCCAGGACACCCGGACAGTGGAACACCTCGGTGTCATCCGCTACGACGCCATCCCCTACGACGCCATCTGCTACGACGAGGAGTCACCGATGACCGGTCGTGCCCCGAGCGGCGCCTCCCAGCCCCTTGCCCTGGCCCGCGTCGTCTCGCTCGCCGAGGCGTTGTCCTTCCTCTTGCTGCTCGTCGCGACTGCGATCAAATACGGTGCCGACTACCCGATCGGCGTGCGGATCCTCGGCCCGGTCCATGGCGTGCTCTTCCTCATCTATTGCGCCCTCATCGGCTACCTCTCGGTGGTCGGGCGCTGGCGCCGTAAGCGGACCGTGCTCGCGCTGATCGCCGCGGTGCTGCCCGTCGCCCCGTTCTTCGTCGAGCGGCACTGGCTGCGTGGCGACGCCGCCCGGCTGGGCGACGCAGAGCCGGCACGTCCCACCTCGAAGCCGGCCGGCCAGGCGGGCTGAGCCGAGGGCCGGCCCGGCCCCACCGCCCCACAGACCGGGCGATCCGCCCCGCACCGCCCCGAGACGGGCTCACGCGACACGCCGGAGAGAATGCACGGACATCCGCCCGTCCCGTGGCACCGTCAGTCCGGTCGGAATTGGGGTAGAGGGTGCGCGTCATCCCGCGTTCCCCCTCCCGCCGGCCGTGGCGAGTGGCGCGCGATCCGTGATTATGCGCCCACCACGATCCAACGGTACGCATCACGGGCAGACGTGCGCGGGGAGTGGTGGTCGAGTGGAACAGGTCCGGGTGAGCGCCGAGGATCACATCGTTCTCGTCTGCATCGCATGCGGCGACGAGCGCATCTTCGAACAACCCCCGTGCTCCGACGGGCACGGTGACGACTGCCCGGAGTGGGTCTGCACCTCCTGTGGCGCCGCGGTGCTGGTCGGGCCGGCCCCCGCGGAGCGGCCGACGGCCCAACCGAGGCCCGTGCGCGAGACCCCCGCAGTCCGGGATCTCCGCGGCCGCGATCGTGCCGCCGCGCGGATCCCGGCGTGAGCCTGCACAGTTCCGCCCCTCAGCCGGGGTACTCCGGACACCGGCTCACCGGTTCCCGCCCGCACGCAACGGGACCGAAACCGTACGCTAACCGTACGCTCCGACGTCCGGCCAGCATGATCAAGACCGACGTCCTACCGTTGCCGTCATGGGGGTCGCGCAGTCATCCGAGGCGAGCTCTCCGATCTTCCTCGCGGTCACCAACGCCCTGCGCGCGGGGATCGCGCGGCTGCGCCCGGAGGTGGCGGTGCACGAGGTGGCGGCGCCCACCCGGGTCGCGCCGTTCTCCTTCGCTCTGGCCGGTGGGCTGACCGGGGACGAGGCCGACACCGCGGCCGGCCGGCTCATCCTGCTCATGGATCCTCAGGGACAGCCGGCCTGGCAGGGCACGGCCCGCATCGTCTGCTACGCCCGCGCGAGCATCGACCGGGAGATCGCCGGCGATCCCCTGCTTGCCGAGGTCGCCTGGTCGTGGCTGCGGGAATCGTTGGAGGCGCACGGCGCGGGCGTGCGCGCCCTGGGCGGCACGGTCACGGCCACCGCGTCACAACGCTTCGGCGTGCTCGCGGCCGACGGGGACAGCTTCGCCGTGGAGCTGCGCTGCTCCTGGTCACCCGACTGGGCGGAGACCACCCTCGCATCCGACCTCGGCCCCGCAGGGCCGGGCGCGCAGGGCCAGCCGCCCTGGAGCGCCTCGGCGACGGCCGCCCACCTGCTCGCATTCGGCGACCTGCTCGCGGCCATGGCCGGCCTTCCCCCACAACTGTCCGGAGTCATCACACTACCAACCCGCCGGGGTTGGCCGCGTCACACCGGCCCGCCGGACGGACAGCACCGCACCACCCACCGCGCGCCGCGCGCCGCGGCCGACCCTCCACCGCGCGCACCTCCCATTACCGAGTCGTTACAAAGCGTATAAATAACGCGATTCACTGTAGGACACGGCTACCTCTGCCAGGATTCAGACGTACGATCACTGATCGTGACGTCAACGGTTCCTGAATCAACACAGCGGGTCAGCGGGGGTGTCAGCGCCGAGGTGGAGGTACAGTCCAGCACTGGTGCCCATGAGCCCATCCCGCTGCTCACCCCTGCGGACGGGGTACCCCCCGTCATCGTCGACACCGCGGAACTCGCCGCGGCGGCGGAACGCCTCGCGGCCGGCGTCGGGCCAGTCGCGTTCGACGCCGAACGAGCGTCCGGTTACCGGTACAGCCAGCGGGCCTACCTCGTCCAGATCCGACGGCGGGGCACGGGCTCGCTGCTCCTCGATCCGATCGCGCTCGAGGATCTGAGCGTCATCCAGGACGCGGGGGACGGGATCGAATGGGTGCTGCACGCCGCCAGCCAGGACCTTCCGTGCCTGTCCGAGCTCGGTCTGCGGCCGAGTCTGCTGTTCGACACGGAGCTCGCCGGCCGGTTGCTGGGCTACGAACGGGTCGGGCTGGGGATGATGGTCGAACGGGTGCTGGGCTACGGGCTGGAGAAGGGCCATTCGGCCGCGGACTGGTCGACCCGCCCGCTTCCCGAGCCGTGGCTGCGCTACGCGGCGCTCGACGTCGAGCTGCTGGTGGAGTTGCGCGACGCGCTCGAGGCGGAGCTGATCGAACAAAACAAGATCAAATTTGCCCGGCAGGAGTTCGCCGCGATCGTCGCGGCCCCGCCACGCGAGCCACGGGCCGAGCCGTGGCGCCGGACGAGCGGGATCCACCGCGCCCGGTCCCGCCGCCAGCTCGCGGCGGTCCGGGCGATGTGGACCGCCCGGGACCGGCTCGCTCGTACCCGTGACGTCGCGCCGGGTCGCGTCCTCCCGGACAGCGCGATCATGGACGCCGTGCTGAACGCCCCCACCGACGCGGCCGCGCTGGTCCGGCTGCCCATCTTCTCCGGACCACGGATCCGCCGCACCGCGAACGTCTGGCTCGACGCCCTGCGTGGCGCCGCCGCGCTGCCCGAGGAAGAGCTGCCCGCCCCGGCCGGACCGGGCGGCGACGGTCTGCCGCCGCCCAACCGCTGGGCCGAGCGCGACCCGGTGGCCGCGTCGCGGCTGGCCCGGGTACGGGCCGCGCTGGCCGCCCTCGCCGCCGCCCACACGATGCCGGTGGAAAACCTCCTCGAGCCCGCGTTGTCCCGGCGGCTCGCCTGGTCCCCGCCGAATCCCCTGACGGACACGACCGTCGCCGGGGCGCTGCGGGCCGGCGGGGCACGCCCCTGGCAGATCGAGCTGACGGCCGCTCCCCTGCTCACCGTCCTCGCCGAGCCGCCGACCGAACCAACCGAACCGACAGCACCGGCCGAACCGACAGCCGAGCCGGCGGGCTGACGGCCGGATCTGCGGGTCGTGGGCCAGGGACGGACCGGCGCATCACGACATTGGCATCCCCGGGCACCTGGCATCCATGGCTCCGAGATGTCTACTGGCTGGTAACCGCTGCCGTAGGCTAGCCGTGCCGGCGGTATCCGCGCCGGTGCCGGCTGGCTGTCCGAGCCCTGGAACCGGGTCCCGGACAACAGCCGACGTTCGACGGCGACGAACCAGCGGTCGGTGGCGGCCGCGGGTCGGGAGGTCCCGTGTTCGGATCATCCAGAAACTTCGTACGCGACGTCGTGTTCGTCGACGGGGTCCGAACCCCGTTCGGGAAGGCCAAGGGCGTCTACGCCGAGACCCGTGCCGACGATCTGATCGTGCGGGTGGTCCGGGAGCTGCTGCGGCGCAATCCCTCCCTCCCCCCTGAGCGGATCGACGAGGTGGCGATCGCGGCCACCACCCAGATCGGCGATCAGGGCCTGACCATCGGCCGGGTCGCCGCCATCCTGTCCGGGTTGCCGGAAACGGTGCCGGGCTTCGCAATCGACCGGATGTGCGCAGGCGCCGTCACGGCGGTGACCACGACGGCCTCGTCGATCGCCGTCGGCGCCTACGACGTGGCCATGGCCGGCGGGGTGGAACACATGGGCCGCCACCCGATGGGCGAAAGCGCCGACATCAACCCCCGGTTCGTCGCCGAACGGCTCGTGGACACCTCCGCGCTGGTGATGGGCTCGACCGCCGAGAACCTGCACGACCGGTACCCCAAGATCACCAGGTCGCGGGCGGACGCCTTCGCTCTGGCCTCCCAGGAGAAGGTCGCCAAGGCGTACGCGAACGGTCAGATCCAGCCCGACCTCGTCCCGGTGGCTGCCCGGCACGTCGAGGCGGGCTGGGAGTTCGTCACTGCCGACGAGCCGCCGCGACCGGACACCACGCAGGCGGGGCTCGCCGGGCTGCGCACGCCGTTCCGGCCGCACGGGCGGGTGACCGCGGGCAACTCCGCCGGGCTCAACGACGGCGCCACCGGCTGCCTGCTCGCCGCCGCCGAGGTGGCGGCCGAGCTGGGCCTGTCGGCGAAGATGAGCCTGGTGGGTTTCGCGTTCGCCGGAGTCCCCCCCGAGGTGATGGGCGTCGGGCCGATCCCGTCGACGGAGAAGGCGCTGGCCCGTACCGGCCTGACCATCGACGACATCGGCCTGTTCGAGCTGAACGAGGCCTTCGCCGTGCAGGTCCTGGCCTTCCTCGACCACTTCGGCATCGCCGAAGACGATCCCCGGGTCAACCCGTACGGCGGGGCCATCGCGTTCGGTCACCCGCTGGCGTCCAGCGGGGTGCGCCTGATGACCCAGCTCGCCCGGCAGTTCGCCGAGCATCCCGAGGTGCGCTACGGCATGACGGCGATGTGCGTGGGTCTCGGCATGGGCGCCACCACGATCTGGGCGAACCCGCACCACGCCGCGGCCGACTGAGCAGGCACGACGACTGAGCAGGCACGACTGAGCAGGCACGACGACCGACCCGGGACGACCCGTCCGACACGACCGGGCCCGCGGCGGAACCGAGGGGAGATCCATGACCATCGACGAGGTGACCCTGTCCTTGCCGGACGAGGTCGTCACGGCCGCCCACGCCCGTTACGCGCGGCTGCCCGGGGTGGCCAGGCCCGTCGCCCTGATCACCCTCGACAACGGTCATGACCACACCCGGCCGAACACCTTCGGCCCAGCCGGCCTGCGGTCCCTGCTCGCCGCCGTCGACGAGATCGAGGCGCACGACCCGCCGGTCGCCGCGATCGCCGTCACCGGCAAGCCGTTCATCTTCAGCGTGGGTGCGGACCTGTCCTTCCGCTCGTCGCTCACCGACCCGGAGCAGATCCGCCCATCGCTCGCGGCGCTCGGCCGCCTCGGGCACGAGGCCTTCGCCCGGGTGGGTGAGGGTCGCCTGGGTGACCGGAAGGTCCCGACCTTCGCCCTCGTCAACGGAGCGGCGCTGGGCGGCGGGCTGGAGCTGGCCCTGCACTGCGACTACCGGGCGCTGTCCGCCGGCATTCCCGCACTCGCCTTCCCAGAGGTCTTCCTCGGCCTCGTCCCGGGCTGGGGCGGCACCCAACTGCTGCCCAACCTCATCGGCGCCGAACAGGCGGTGTCCGTCATCATCGGCAACGCGCTCAGCCAGAACCGCATGCTGCGCGGCCGGCAGGCGTTCGAGCTGGGTCTCGGGGACGTGCTGCTGGAGCCGGCGGACTTCCTGACGGAGGCGCTGCGCTGGGTGGGCCGGGTGCTGCGCGGCGAGGTCGACCCGGTGGCCGCCCGCGCGCCGGTCGAGCGGGGGGCGGCCTGGGCGGAGGCGATCGCACGGGGCCGGGCGCTCGCCGACGCGAAGCTGCACGGGGCCGCGCCGGCCGCCTACCGGGCGTTGGACCTCCTCGCGCTCGCCGAGACCGCCGACCGCGCCACCGGGTACGCGGCCGAGACCGAGGCCCTCGCCGATCTGTCCGTCAGCGACGAGCTCGCCGCCAGCCTGTACTCCTTCGACCTCGTGCAGAAGCGGGCGAAGCGGCCGGTGGGCGGGCCGGACCCGGCGCTGGCCCGGCCCGTGACGAAGGTCGGGGTGGTCGGCGCCGGCCTCATGGCAAGCCAGCTCGCCCTCGTGTTCGCGCACCGGCTCGAGGTGCCGGTGGTGCTCACCGACATCGACCAGGCCCGGCTCGACACCGGGGTCGCGGGGGTCCACCAGGAGATCGACAACCTCCTGCTGCGCCACCGCATCACCCCCGACCAGGCGAACCGCTACAAGGCGAACGTCACCGGATCCCTGACCAAGGACGCCTTCGCGGACGTGGACCTCGTCATCGAGGCGGTCTTCGAGGACCTGGCCGTCAAGCGGACCGTGCTCGCGGAGCTCGAAGCCGTCGTAGCGCCCACGGCCGTGCTCCTGACGAACACCTCGGCGCTGTCGGTCACCGAGATGGCCGCTGGGCTCGATCATCCCGAACGGGTCGCCGGGCTGCACTTCTTCAATCCGGTGTCGATCCTCCCCCTGGTCGAGGTGGTCCGCGCTGCCCGCAGCGACGACGCCACCATCGCGACGACGCTGGCCGTGGCGAAGAACCTGAAGAAGAACGCGGTCCTGGTCGCCGATGCCCCGGCGTTCGTCGTCAACCGGCTGCTGACCCGGTTCCTCGGGGAGGTGCTCGGCGCGACGGAGGGCGGTACGCCGCTCGAGGAGGCCGACCACGCCCTCGATCCGCTGGGGCTGCCGATGTCCCCGATGACCCTGCTCGCCCTCGTCGGGCCGCCGGTCGCCCTGCATGTCGCGGAGACGCTGCACGCGGCATTCCCGGACCGGTTCCGGCGGCCGGCGGCTCTCGCCCGGCTGGTCGAGGCGGGCCGGAGCGGCGTCTACACCACGGGCCCGGACGGCGTCCAGACCGTCGACCCGGACGCCGCCGCGCTCATCTCCACGCCGCCCCCGGCCGCCACCCCGCTGACCGGGGACGAGGTACGCGAGGCGGCGTTGCGGGCGCTCGCCGAGGAGATCCACCTGATGCTGACCGAGAAAATCGTCACGGAGGCCGCCGACATCGACCTGTGCATGATCCTCGGCGCCGGCTGGCCGTTCCACCTCGGCGGCATCACGCCCTACCTGGACCGTACCGGCATCAGCGAGGCCGTCACCGGGCAACGCTTCACCCCGCCAGGCGTCGCCACCCTGCGCTGACCCAATCCGAAATACCGGCACTCAGCACATGGGTGTCTCACCTCAGGCTGGCGAAGAGGGTCAGGCCGTGCGGACCGGCGGCTCGTCGTCGCTACCGCCACGCCGGCCATTGCCGGGGAAATCACCGAACGGGCCCGGCGGCTGAAGATCCGGGGGCAGCGACGGGTCCAAGGAGAACGGGGCGCCGGGCGCCAGCAGGCAGTAGCTTCCGGATTCCTTGCCCACCTGGTACGTCTCGTGACTCGCCGAGGCGCTGCCGCGCCGGACGTCGACCTGAACCTCCCGGACCGTCGGGAAACCCACGGACCGGTGGATCTGCACTCCCCGCACGGCGAACGAGGCGATACCGCCCTGGACATCGTCCAGAGCCCGCATGATGATGGCGAACTCGGACGCCGGGCGGCGTTCCTGGACCGATGGGCAGAGGCGGGCGTAAGCGGCCTCGTAGCGCGAGTCGCTGACCTCCGTCAGGTAGGCGCGGACGGCGTCGGCAGTGCCGTTGGCGGAGCGGAAGAACAGGAACAGGCCTGTCCCGCCCGCGCCGGCCAGGAGGGCGAGCACGAGGACGAGCGGAATCAGCCACCGGGCCCGGCTACGGCGGGGCGCCGGCGGCCCGCCCGGCCACCCGGGGCCGCCCCACGAGGTCGGCGGGACGGGTGGCGGCGGGGGCCCACCAGGGTGGCCGTTGCGGGTCATGGTGCACCCCCACCCTCCTCCCACTTCCTCACATTCGCTCCTGCACCACATCATCAGTACACGACAGCCGAGCACCCCGCTGCCGCAGGGCGACACCGACGAGCGCCCAGACCAGGTCGGCGATCGTGGCGAGAAGCCGCGCCACCAGCGCGACCAGGGTCGCCGGCCCACTGGCGACCGCCGGGGCCAGCGCCAGTACCAGTACCGCCTCCCGCACCCCCGCCCCGGCGGGCAGCACCAGTACCAGGAATCCGGCGGTCCAGGCCAGGGCGTAGGCCCCGAGGGAGAGCAGCAACAGCCGGCCGCCGCCGACCGCCGGATGCAGATCCCGGACGAGCAGCCAGGTCGCCACCCCGTAGCAGCAGAAGCTGAGCAGCAACCAGCCGGCTCCGGCGGCGACGGCCCGCGGGGGCAGCGGTTCGGTCAACGGTGGGCGGCGCAGCAGCCGGAACGCCAGCGCCAACAGGCGGGACAGCACCGGCGGGCAGAGCACGACGACGAAGACGGGCACGACCGCCAGCGCCCACCAGTAGTCGGCGAGCGCCTGCGCAGAGACGAACGGCAGGGTGACCGCCGCGGCGAGCCCCCCGCTCGGCACCGCGAGCGCCAATACGACCAGGCTCGCCGAAGCCGCCTTCGACCGGGAGACGCCGTGGTCGCGGGAGAGCTCCATCTGCGCGAGCACCGGCCACACGCTGCCCGGGATGTACTTGCCGATCTGCCCGAGGAAGAAGATCCGCACGGCGGCCCGCAGGGGAAGCGCGGCACCCAGCCCTCCCAGCAACGCCCGCCAGGACAGCACGGTGGTACCGACGGCAAGCACGGTGACCACACCCGAGGCCACCACGCCGCCCACGGTGAGCGAGCGGACGGACTCCTCGACCTCGTTCCACTGGCTGACCAGGGCGAGAACCAGCAACCCGAGGGCCACCAAGAGCGCACCACGCATGGCCCACCAGCGTGGGCCGCGCCCAGCCCGGCGGCGGGAGGCGGCGCCCCGGCGCGCCGACACGGTGTGCTCACCCACCTGGTCAGCCTAGGACGGCGGTCGGGCCGCCATCGTGCCGGGCCCCGACACGATGGCGGATCCCGACACGGTGGCGGGTCCTCGCCCGCCGAACCCCGATGACCGGGCGATACCCGGGTGCGTTCGGGGTCAGAGCGCCCGAGTCAGGACGCCGGGGTCAGGGCGCCGGGGATCAGCGCTGGTCGCCGATGGCCTCGCCGGCCCGCTCGCCCGCCGGGGCCGCTTCGCCGGGCGAGGCCGGGTCGTCCTCGATCGCCGGCTGGCGCTTCGCGACGGCCTCGACGACCTTGCGGGCGAGGTCCTGCGGGGCAAGCCCGACCTCGGCCATGACCTCGTCCCGCTTGCCGTGGTCGAGGAAGCGCTGGGCGATGCCGAAGTCCCGCAGGGGCACGTCGACGTCGGCGTCGCGCAGCAACTGGGCCAGCGCAGCCCCGACCCCGCCGACCCGGCCGTTGTCCTCGACGGTGACGACGAGGTCGTGGGCGCGGGCAAGATCGATCAGTGCCGGGTCCAGTGGCTTGACCCACCGCGGGTCGACGACGGTGATGCCGATGCCCTGGCTCGCGACCCGCTCCGCGATCTCCAGGCAGGTCGCGGCCATCGCGCCGATGGAGACCAGCAGCACCTCGCGGCGCTGGGCCACCTTCGGCGAACGGTAGAGCACGTCCACCCCGCCGACCGTGTCAATCGCCGGCACGTCCGCGGCGACCTTGCCCTTGGGGAAGCGCACGACGGTCGGGCCGTCGGTGTTACCCACGGCCTCGCGCAGTTCCGCCCGCAGGGTCGGCGCGTCCCGCGGGGCGGCGATCGCGAGCCCCGGGACAACCTGCAGGAACGACAGGTCCCACATGCCGTTGTGCGACGCCCCGTCCTCCCCGGTGATACCGGCCCGGTCGAGCACGAACGTCACGGGCTGGCGGTGCAGGGCGACGTCCATCAGGACCTGGTCGAACGCGCGGTTGAGGAACGTGGCGTAGAGACACACGACGGGCTTGAGCCCACCCATCGCGAGCCCGGCGGCCGAGGTGACGGCGTGCTGCTCGGCGATACCGACGTCGAACACCCGGTCCGGGTAGGCCTTGGCGAAGGCGCCGAGACCGACCGGCTGGAGCATCGCGGCGGTCAGCGTGACGACGTCGGGCCGCTCGGAACCGATCTGCACGATCTCGCCCGAGAAGATGCTCGTCCAGCTGATGGTCTTCGACGTCGACACCGGCTTACCGGTCGCCGGGTCGATGATGCCGACGCCGTGGAAGTTGTCGGCGTCGTCCTGCTCCGCCGGCGGGTAGCCGAAGCCCTTGCGGGTCACGCAGTGGACGATGACGGGCCCGCCGAAGTCCCGAGCCCGGCGCAGGGCCGACTCGACCGCGACGACGTCGTGGCCGTCGACCGGGCCGACGTACTTCAGGCCGAGGTCCTCGAACATGCCCTGCGGCTGGACGACGTCCTTGATGCCCTTCTTGATGCCGTGCAGCGCGTCGAACAGCGGGGGGCCGACCAGCGGGGTGCGGCCGAGGACCTGCTTGACGACGTCGAGGACCTGCTCGTACTCGGGCGCCAGCCGCAGCGCGGCGAGGTGGTCGGCGAGGCCGCCGATCGTCGGTGCGTAGGACCGGCCGTTGTCGTTGACGACGATGACGACGGGCCGGTCGTCGGCGGCGATGTTGTTCAGCGCCTCCCAGCACATCCCGCCGGTCAGGGCACCGTCACCGACGACGGCGACGACGGCCCGGTCCTCACCACGCAGCGCGTAGGCACGCGACAGCCCGTCGGCGTAGGACAGGGCGGTCGAGGCGTGCGAGTTCTCGATGATGTCGTGCTCGGACTCGGCCCGGCTGGGGTAGCCGGAAAGGCCACCCCGCTGGCGCAGCCCAGAGAAATCGTCCGCCCGGCCGGTCAGAATCTTGTGCACATAGGACTGATGGCCGGTGTCCCAAAGGATGCGGTCGAATGGCGAATCAAACACACGATGTATTGCCAACGTCAGCTCGACAGCCCCCAGATTCGGCCCGAGGTGACCTCCCGTACGCGCGACTGCGTGAATGAGGAAATCACGGATCTCGGCCGCCAGGGTGCCGAGCTCCTCGTGGTCAAGGCGCTTGACGTCCTGCGGACTACTGATCGTGGACAGAAGCGACACGGCGTGAACTCCCTCTCCCGAAAGGGGATCGGTCCGGGTCCGGCGAAGTCTACGCAGCCCGCCTGGTCCCTTGCAGACGGGCACCCGACATGTGAGTTCCTCGTAGAGCGTCAGGCAATAGGCCTGATCGCGGTAGAATCCACCTCCCCGGTTGTCCACTATTGGTCCGGATCCGAGTACGCGGATGCACACACTCTGTCGGCGTGGCGCGCGGGCGACACGCCAGGACGACCAGGTCGTGCCAGAAGCGGCCGGAAGTGGAGTCCACGCCGTTCCGGCGACACTTCTGGTACCGGCGCAATCACACCAGGTTCGGACTCCGGTCCGCGCCTCGCGGCTCGAGCAGTGCCACACACTCGACGTGGGCGGTCATCGGGAACAGGTCGAAGGCGCGCAACGCGACAAGGTCGTAGCCCACGGCTGCCGCGGCGGCGAGGTCCCGACCCAATGCGACGGGATCGCAGGCGACGTAGGCGACCGCGCGGGGGCAATGGGCGAGCAGCGCGGCCACCACCGCCGGGCCCGCCCCGGTGCGCGGCGGGTCGAGCACCGCGAGATCGACCCGGCCGGCCGGCCCGCCCGTACCGAGCACCCCGCGGATGGTAGCCGGTGTCACCCGCAACGCCCGCAGCGAGACCCATGGCAGATCGGCGAGGTTGTTCGCCGCGGCCGCGACCGACGCGGCGTCGGACTCCAGTGCGATGACGCGGCCAGCGGCGCCGACATCCTCCGCGAGGAACGCCGCGAACAGGCCCGTCCCGGCATACAGGTCGAGCGCGGTCTCCCCGGCTCGGGGACGCAGGGCCCCGCGGACCGCGTCCACCAGCACGCCGGGAGCCGCCGGATGGACCTGCCAGAACACCTCCGGCCCGAGCCGGAACCTCCGCTCCCCCACCACCTCGACGACCTCCCCGGGGACTCCGACCTCCCCAGGGTCCTCGCCGGTCCCGGCGCGCCCGTCGTCGACGACCGTCCCGGCGCCGGCGGGATGCACCGCCACGGCCACCTGCCCGGTCGCCGGGCTGGCCGCGACCTCGACGGCGTCGGCCCCGGGGAACCGCCGGCCGGCGAGCGCCGCGAGGACGAGGGGGTGGGCAATGCGGCAGTCCGGCGTCGCCACCACCTCGTGCGAGCGGCTCGCCCGCAGCCCGACCTCGCCGCCGGCCGTCACCGCGAAGCGCATCCGAGTCCGCCACGCCAGTCCGTCGTCGACGCCACCGGACCGGTCGGATCCGGTCAGCCGCTCCGGGCCGCTGACGGGCACCGCCTCGACCAGCACCTCCAGCGCCGGCTCGGCGCCGGGTCCGGCCTCGGCCGCCGTCCCGAGGCCGGACCCGGCGTGCGCGAGGCTGACCCGGGCGTCGAGGCCACCGAACCGCCGAAGGGCGTCGGCCACGACCTCGGCCTTGCCGCGCCGCTGCGCCGCGAGGCCGGCATGCTGCCAGTCGCACCCCCCGCACAACCCTGGGCCGGCGTGCGGGCAGGGCGCGACCACTCGGTCCGGCGAGGGCGTCAGGACGGCGACCACGTCCGCCCGCCAGTACCGCTCGTGGGAGGCGTCGGTAACTCGGGCACGGACCCGTTCGCCGGGCAGGGCATGGCGGACGAACACCACCCGACCGCCCGAGCGGGCGACGCAGAAGCCGCCGTGGGCCACCGGCCCAACGTCGAGGTCGAGCAGCGAGCCGACCGCGATCCCCGGGGCGCGGGCCTGCCGTGCGGTGTGCCCGGAGACGCGCGATCGCGCGGGCCGGCGCTGTCGACTCACCGCTTCCGCTCCGACGGGCCGGGAAGCGTGGCCCGGCCCTGTCGCACCGCGCCCGCCCCGGTCCGCTCGAGCCGCTGCTCGGCCAGCCTGGACGAGGCGAGCTGCCAGGGCACGCTGGTGACCATGACGCCGGGCTGGAAGAGAAGCCGGGCCTTGAGCCGCAGCGCGCTCTGATTGTGCAGGAGATGCTCCCACCAGTGACCGACGACGTACTCGGGGACGTAGACGGCGACGACGTCCCGTGGGCTCTCCCGCCTGATCCGGGCAACGTAGTCCAGCACCGGGCGGGTCACCTCCCGGTAGGGGGAGGCCAGCACCACGAGATCGACGGTGATCCCCCGCTCCGCCCACGCCTTGCGGAGCCGATCGGCCTCCGCCTGGTCGACGGCGACCGTGACCGCGACGAGGCTGTGCGGCCGCGACGCCTTGGCGTAGGCCAGGGCCCGCAGCGTCGGGGCATGGATCTTACTGACGAGGACGACGGCGTGGATCCGGGAGGGCAGGGTCGGCGGCCCGGGTTCCGGGGTGAGTTCGACCGCGACCCGGTCGTAGTGAGCCCTGATCCCCCGCATCCCGAGAAAGATGATCGGGATAGCCAGACAGACGATCCAGGCACCGTGGGTGAACTTCGTGACCAGCACGAGGATCAGCACGGTGCCGGTGAGACAGGCGCCGAAGAAGTTGATCGCCTGAGACCGGCGGATCCGCCGACGGGCGGCCGGATCGGACGCAGCCGGGTCGTCCGAGCGCAGGATGCGCGCCCAGTGCCGCACCATCCCGGTCTGGCTGAGGGTGAACGAGATGAAGACCCCGAGGATGTAGAGCTGGATCAGGGCGGTGACCTGCGCGTCGAACACGACGATCAGCAGGATCGCGAAGCCGGCGAGCAGCACGATCCCGTTGGAGTAGGCCAGTCGGTCGCCGCGGGTGTATAGCTGACGCGGCAGGTAGCCGTCGCGGGCAAGGATCGAACCCAGCACCGGGAAGCCGTTGAAGGCGGTGTTCGCCGCCAGCATCAGGATGAGAGCCGTGACGACGGCGATGTAGCCGAAGCCGGGCGATCCGTCCCCGAAGACGGCGGCGGCGACCTGGGCGATCACGGTCGGCTGCTCACCACTGGCGCCGATCAGGTCCCCGGTGTGCTCGGCGACATGCACGTCGGAGATCAGAGCCAGCGCGGTGACGCCGCCGAACATCGTGACTGCGATGAACCCCAGCATCAGCAGGGTGGTCGCGGCGTTGCGGCTCTTGGGCTTCCGGAACGCGGGCACCCCGTTGCTGATCGCCTCGACCCCGGTGAGCGCCGTGCATCCCGAGGCGAACGCCCGCAGCACCAGGAACACCAGGGCGAATCCCGCGTAGTCGTGTTCGGCGACCACCTGGTATCCGGCGCTCTCGGCCCGCGGCGGATGACCAACGGCCGCCTGGACCAGCCCGGTGACGATCATTACGAAGATGCCGAGCACGAAGCCGTAGGTCGGGATGGCGAACGCCGTGCCGGACTCGCGCACCCCACGCAGGTTCATTATCGTCAGTAGGATCACGATGACGACCGCGAGGAGCACCTTGTGCGCGGCGAGCCCGGTGACGGCCGACGTCAGGTTCGCGACACCGGCCGACACCGACACCGCGACCGTGAGGACGTAGTCAACCAGCAGGGAACTGGCCACCAGCAGGCCGGCCCGCGGGCCCAGGTTGACCGAGACGACCTCGTAGTCGCCGCCGCCGCTCGGGTAGGCGTGCACGTTCTGCCGGTAGGACGCCACCACCGTCAGCATCAGGATGGCGACGGCTCCAGCAAGCCAGGGCGAGTAGTGGTAGAAGGCCAGCCCGCCGAGTGACAGGACAAGCAGGATCTCCTCGGTCGCGTACGACACCGAGGAAAGGGCATCGCTCGCGAAGACGGGCAAGGCGATCCGTTTGGGGAGCAGTGTCTCCCCAAGCCGGTCGCTCCCGATCGGTCGACCGACGAAACCGCGCTTGAGGCGATCCGTGAGCGCCACGCGGCGATGTTACCGACGCCAGCCACGCAGTTCAGCATCAGTGTGGCGTAGCACACAGATGCTCCGTATCCGGAGATCCGGCCACGTGACCTGCGCCGGTCAGGCCGGATCGGACTACCCTGAACCCTTGTGCATGTCGTGATCCTCGGCTGCGGCCGAGTCGGCTCCGCGCTTGCCCGCAGCGTCGAACGGTTCGGCCACTCAGTAGCGATCATCGACCAGAACCCCGCCGCGTTCGGGCGGCTACCGCGCGATTTCACCGGTTTGCGGGTCACCGGGATAGGCTTCGACCGCGACACCCTCATCGAGGCGGGCATCGAGCGGGCCGCCGCGTTCGCCGCCGTCTCCAGCGGGGACAACTCAAACATCATCGCCGCCCGGGTGGCCCGCGAGATGTTCGGGGTCGAGCGGGTCGTCGCGCGGATCTACGATCCCCGCCGGGCCGAGGTCTACGAGCGGCTCGGTATCCCCACCGTCGCCACGGTGCGCTGGACCCGGGACCAGATCCTCGGCCGGCTCCTGCCCGACGCTGTCACGCCGCAGTGGTCCGATCCGTCGGGCTCGGTGCTGCTGGCCGCGATCCCACCAGGACCCGCCTGGGTGGGCCGCCGGATCCGGGAGCTGGAGGAGTCCGCCGGGGTACGGGTGGTCTGCGTGACCCGGTTCGGCGAGGGTGTCCTGCCCGACGCCCGCACCCTCGTCCAGGACGGTGACGTCGTGCACGTGGCCGTGACGAAGGCGCACGCGTCCGAGGCGGACACGGTGCTGCGCACCGGGCCGGACGGCGAGGGCTCCGGGTAGCTCCGGGCAGATCCAGGCAGACGATGCCGCGCGAGGAGGAGAAGCGATGAGCGTGCGCCGGGTGGTAATCGCGGGAGCGGGCAAGGTCGGCCGGTCCATCGCCGCCGAACTGCTGGAGAACGGCTCCGAGGTGCTCATCATCGAGCGGGATCCGCAGAAGATCCGGACCGACGCGCTACCGGAGGCCCGGTGGCTGCTCGCGGACGCCTGCGAGCTGTCCCAGCTCGACGCGGCCGGGCTGAACGAGTACACCGTCCTGGTGGCCGCCACCGGGGACGACAAGGTGAACCTCGTCGTCTCGCTGCTCGCGAAGACCGAGTTCGGCGTGCCCCGGGTCGTGGCGCGGGTCAACCATCCCAAGAACGAATGGCTGTTCACCGAGTCGTGGGGGGTGGATGTGGCGGTGTCCGCGCCGCGCCTGCTCACGGCTCTGGTCGAGGAGGCCGTCAGCGTCGGCGACCTCGTCCAGCTGATGCGGTTCCGGCAGAGCGATGCATCCCTCGTCGAGCTGACGCTGGCCGAGAACGCGCCGGTGATCGGCCAGCGGCTCAGCGAGATCGCCCTGCCGGCGGACAGCGCCCTGGTGGTGATCCTGCGTGACGGACGGGCGGTCATTCCCTCGCCCGACGCCACTCTGGAAGACGGCGACGAGGTTCTCGCGGTCACGACGAACGCCGAGGCCGAGGAGAAGTTCGCCGTGCTGCTCGGTCAAGCGCCGGCAGGCGCGGGCACGCCGGGCTGACGCGCGACAGGCTGGCGATGCGGAGGCGGTCAGCCGGCAGGCTGCCGCTCTCCGCGCGGGGGCTCGCCGCGCGGGGCGTCCCCGGCCAGCACCTCGCCGTCCACGACCGTCGGGTCGGTGGCGGCGGGGAGCAGCGGTGCGATCCGGCGGACGATGGCGAAGCTGGCCAACACCGCGACACCGAACAGCGGAAGTCCCAGGGCGATGTTGGCCGCGGCCAGCCAGCCGGGCTCGTCGGCGAGGTAGAGCACCCCCTGCACGACGAACCGCACACCGAACACGGCGATCCAGACGACCGTCGCCCACACCGCGGCCCGCTGCTGGCGGGGCACCCGCTGCCAGTTCGCATAGCGGCTGTCCAGACCGGCCATGAGATACCCCGCCACCGGCCGGCGCAGGACGATCGACAGCAGGGCCACCACCCCCCAGAGCGCGTTCTTCGCAATGCTGGGCAGGAAGAACCCCTTCGTGTTCCCGGTGCGAGAGGCCACGAATGCAGCGATCGCCACGGCGAACAACCCCGAAAAGGTCTGCTGGGTCGGCTCACGGCGCACGATGCGCAGCACCAGCAGAGCGGCCGCCGTGGCAATGGCGACCGCAATGCCGGCGGTCAGTCCGGCCTCGGCGTTCACCGTCACAAACGCCACGGTGGGCACGGAGCTGTCAATGATCCCCCGTGGGCCGCCGATGGCCTCGGACATCGTCATCGGAGGCGTGTCGGGAGATGGCGTACGTGGCATATCTGGTTAAGATCCCGTCGGGTTGGGCGGACCCGCCGACCTAGGCGCTCGCCGACGGAACGGGGAGTAGTTCGTAACGCGGGTTGAAGATGATCGGACGGTTCTCCTGCACGGTAACGCGCCCGGAAGCCTTGACCGACGCGCCAGCCCGCAGGCCCGGGATGTCCCGGCGGCCGAGGAAGACCAACGTGACGGTGCCGCTGCCGTCGTAGATGTCGACCTCCAGGGTCGGTGCACCCGAAGGCGCACGTACCGTCACGGCCTGGATAGTACCCGCGACGCAGATCTCGTCCCGGTCACGACAGCCGCTCATCGGGGCGGCGCCCGCCGCCGCCGAGGCCGCCTGGAGGTCCTCGGCGTCGAGCTCGCTCGTCCCTGCTGTCAGTCTGTGGAGCTTGCGCCCCAACCAGCCGCGTGACTCGCCCACGGCTCCTCCGATCCGGCTCGTCGGCGACTCGGCGCAAGCAACTGCTGCTCCAACACGTCCAACACGTCCAACACGTCCAATGCAACGCATGACCGGCGCTCAATGTGCCCGCCCCGCATGGCGCCTTCGGCGCAATGCGGGGATCCCGGGCACAGGGCGGTCAGCGGATCTCGGCTATACGCGCACCGCGCACGGGCATCTCGGGCCGTCCGCTGGTCGCCGAGGCGACCGGTCCGCCGGAACCAGCGGGGTGATCGGGGTGATCAGTGATCTCTTTCGGCAGCCTCAGGGGCAACGGATCCCGCACCGGCATCGCGCCGTCACCACGAGAAATGATCAGATTGCGCAACGCGGCGTCCAGGAGGGGGCCGGCCGCCGGATCCTGTCCGGCCGCGCCGGTCACCACCGCCCGCAGGAACCAGCGCGGACCGTCCACACCGATCATCCGACCCGGCACGGTCTCGCCCGGTCGCCCGGTCGGCAACCTCATCCGCAGTTCAGGGCCGTAGCGACCGTCTGCCTCCGACCCACCGCCTCCCTGAATGGTCTCCAGAATCTCGGCCCGTACCTCGTCCCAGAGGCCCCGGCTCTTCGGCGCCGCGAAGACGGAGAGCTCCATCGCGCTGCGTCCGTCGGTCACCAGCACCGTCAGCGGCTTGCCGGTCGACTCCTCGACCTGGAACTGCACCTGCATGCCGTCGAGCGCCGGAATCCGCAACGACCCGAGATCGAGGCGATGCACGTCGTCATCAGGTGCCTGCGCGATGTCGTAGGGACCGTCGGGCTCCGACGAGCCCCGCGAGGTGACCTTCTCGGGGACGTCCACCTCGGACGCCTCGCGACGGTCGAACTCCCTACGCCCTCGCCCGAACACCGGTGGTCTCCTTTCCTGCCCCCCCGGCGGACCCGAAACCCCCCGTGGAGCCGAACCCGCCGCTTCCGCGCACCGAGGCCGGCAGCTCATCGACCTCCCGGAACACGGCGTGCTCCACGCGCTGCACGACCAGCTGGGCGATCCGGTCGCCCCGATGTAGGATGATCATGTCAGATCGGTCGGTATTGATCAGAATGACTTTGATTTCTCCACGGTAACCGGCGTCCACCGTTCCCGGGGCGTTGACCACGGACAGGCCGTGCCGCGCGGCCAGGCCACTGCGCGGATGGACGAACGCCGCGTACCCGGCCGGCAGGGCGATGCTCAGGCCGGTTCCGACCGTCGCCCGTTCCCCCGGGCCGAGCGTCACATCCTGGGCCGTCACCAGGTCCGCCCCCGCGTCCGACGGCTGGGCGTACGCCGGCAGCGCCAGCTCGCGGTCCGACCGGCGGACGAGGATCTCCACCCGACCCGGTACGGCGGGCGCGGGCTGCGCGGCGGGCTGTACGGCGAGTGGCACCGCGGACGCGGGAGGCGGGGCGGTGGGCGTCGTCGGATCGGTGGCGGTCATGGCTCTCCTGGTCGAGGGTGCCCGGTCCGGGCGTGACCCCCACGCTAGGCCATGGCCCTCGTACCGCCATCGGCCTGCCGGTCCGACGGGCCGCAGCGAGCCCCGGACTCCGGCGGGCGTATCCCGGCGTGATCGGATAGCAGATGATCCGAGAGGCTAAGACGATCCGAGGGGCTAAGCAGGCCGGTCGGGGTAAGCAGGGGGCGGGCGGACCGGCATGGTCCTCGCCGAGGAACGAGAGGTGCGGGGTGGCGAAAGCAGCGTCAAAGCTGGGATGGAAGATCGTCGGCGGAGGGGCGACCACGCTCGCGGGCATGGCCGCGAGCCGAGTCGTGAGCGCCCTGTACCGCAAGGTGCGCAAGTCCGACCCGCCGGCCAACCCGGCGGACCCGGACACCGCCTGGACGGAGGCCGTCGCCTGGGCGGCGATCTCGGGTCTCGCGATCGGGATCGGCCGGTTGGCGGCCGAGCGCGCGGCCGCGCGCGGATGGGCCCGGGCGACGGGTTCACCACCGCCCGGCATGCTCCACCCGAAGACCTCCTTCTCCGAGGACTGACTTCTCCGAGGACTGAACGCGTGACCGGCGAGCACTGATGAGCGGCCGGCCACGAGCGGCTCTCCGGGGCACCCGGCTGCTCCTTTCCGGGCACGATGGGATCCACCGGTGCGCCGTCCGGATCGGCGGCGTCACGATCAGCGGGAGGCTCGGATGGCCGTGTACGCCCTGGGGGACGCCGTCCCCACCATCGATCCCACGGCCTACGTCCATCCGGACGCGACGGTCATCGGCACGGTGACGATCGGGCCCAAGTCCACGGTGTGGCCGGGCTCGGTGCTGCGTGGCGACTACGGGACGATCGAGATCGGCGCCCGTACGTCCATCCAGGACGGCACGGTGATCCACGCTACCGAGGAACTCACCACGGTGGTGGGTGACGACTGCACGGTCGGGCATCTGGCTCATCTGGAGGGTTGCGTCGTCGAGGACGGCGCCCTGGTCGGTTCCGGTTCGGTGGTGCTCCACCGGGCCCGGATCGGCCGGGGTGCGCTGGTCGGCGCGGGCGCGGTCGTCGTGGGCGGCACGGTCGTGCCGCCGGGCGCGAGGGCGCTCGGCGTGCCAGCGAAGATCCTGCCGGATTCCGTCGCCCCGGGTGCCCTCGCCGCCGGGGCCGCGATCTACGTGGCGAACGGCAAGCGCTACCGCGAGCAGCTACGCCGGATCGACTGACCGGTCGACCGCCGGGCCACCCACGCCTCGCCCGGCCCTCCCGGCGGATCCGCCGACGGCCCGACGGCCGGTGCGCCCGAGGTCTCACCGTCGGGTCCCCGCCCAGGTAAGCGGATGTCTCAGAGAGAGTCACAGCCGACGCCGCGCCACGTAACGGCGCATTCCTACCGTCGTGGCATCACCCGCACCTCGGAGGATCATCTATGAGCGCCACGCTGGAAGGCGTCCCGACTACCGGCACCGTGACCGGTCCGTCCCGACGCGGCCGCTGGATCGACGACTGGCGGCCCGAGGACCGCACTTTCTGGAACAACGGCGGTTTCCGCATCGCCCGCCGAAACCTGATCTTCTCGATCCTGGCCGAACACGTCGGGTTCTCGATCTGGTCGTTGTGGGCGGTGACGGTCCTGTTCCTCGGACCGGCTTACCACATCGACCCGGCCGGCAAATTCCTGCTGACCTCGCTGCCCGCGCTCGTCGGCTGTGTGCTGCGGATCCCCTACACCTTCGCCGTCGCCCGGTTCGGGGGGCGTAACTGGACCATCTTCAGCGCGGCGGTGCTCCTCGTGCCGACGATCCTCGCGGCCGTCGTTCTCTCTCCCGGCGTCTCCTACCCCACCCTGCTGATCGTCGCCGCGGTCGCGGGGGTCGGAGGCGGCAACTTCGCCTCCTCGATGACCAACATCAACGCCTACTATCCGGAGCGGCTGAAGGGCTGGGCCCTGGGACTGAACGCCGGCGGCGGAAACCTGGGGGTGGCCGCGATCCAGCTTGTCGGCCTGCTCGTCCTCGCCACCGCCGGCAAGGACCACCCCCGGGTTGTCCTTGCCGTCTACATACCGCTGATCGTCTTGGTGACACTCGGCGCGGCGCTGTTCATGGACAACCTGTCGAGCGCGAAGAACGACCGGGGCGCGATGCGCGACGTCGCCCGTGACGGTCACACCTGGGTGATGTCGCTGCTCTACATCGGCACGTTCGGGTCGTTCATCGGGTTCGGCTTCGCGTTCGGCCAGGTGCTCCAGGTGCAGTTCCACGACCAGTTCAGCACCCCGATCAAGGCCGCCTACCTGACCTTCCTCGGTCCGCTGCTCGGCTCACTGATCCGCCCGGTCGGCGGCATCCTGGCGGACCGCGTCGGCGGAGCGAAGGTCACCTTCGCCAACTTCGTGGCGATGGCGGCCGCAGCCGCGATCGTGCTCGTCGCCTCGCTGACGGAGTCGCTTCCCCTGTTCCTGGTCGGGTTCATCGCGCTGTTCGTCTTCAGTGATGTCGGGAACGGGTCAACGTACAAGATGATCCCGGCGATCTTCCAGGCGAAGGCGCAAACCACCATCGACGCCGGTGGCGACCCGGTCGCGGCGCAGCACTCGGCCCGGCGGCTGTCCGGAGCCCTCATCGGCCTGGCCGGCACGATCGGCGCGTTCGGCGGGGTGCTGGTGAACCTGGCCTTCCGACAGTCGTTCCTGAGCTACCGGACCGGCGACGCGGCCTACATCTCCTTCATCGCCTTCTACGCGCTGTGCTTCGTGGTTACCTGGTGCGTGTATCTGCGGCCGTCCGCCAAACGCCTCGCCGGCATCTGATCCCGTCTGTGCCCTGTGTTCAGGCCAGTTCGACGGCGACGGCGATCTCGCCGCCGGTCGGGCTCAGCGTGAGCTCCCGGATGCTGCCGGCGCTGCGCAGGTCCGCGGCCACCGACTCGACGAGGGCGACGAGGTCGGCCTCGCCGCTGATCAGGACGCTCGCGACCTCGGCCTTCTGCGATACCTTCGCCTCGGACTTGGCCCGGCGGACACCGGACAGCGCCGCCCCGACGGCACCGAGGAGCTCCGCGCGGGCGCCCTCGGCGAGCTTGCGGATCTCGGCGGCGTCCGGCCAGCTCGCCCGGTGCACCGAACCAGGACGCCACCAGGACCAGACCTCCTCGGTGACGAACGGCAGGACCGGGGCGAACAGCCGGAGCAACGCCGACAGGGCCACCGAGAGCGTGGTGTGCGCGGAGGCCGCGCCCGCCGCCCCGGAGGAGCCGTACGCCCGGCCCTTCACGAGCTCGACGTAGTCGTCACAGAACCGCCAGAAGAACGACTCAGTGACCTCGAGGGCCCGGGCGTAGTCATAGCTGTCGAAGGCCGCGGTGGCGGTGTCGACCACGTCGGCCAAGGCGGCCAGCAGGGCCCGGTCCAGCGGTTCGCTGGCCGGGGCGGGGGCCGCCCCGGCGTCGGAGACCACGGCGTCGGGGGTCACGGCGAGACCGAGCGCGAACCGGCTGGCGTTGAGGATCTTGATGGCGAGCCGGCGGCCGTTCTTCATCTGGCCGACGTCGAAAGCGGTGTCGGTGCCCGGCCGCCCGGACGCCGCCCAATAACGGACCGCGTCCGACCCGTGCTCCTCGAGCAGGCCCATCGGGGTCACCACGTTGCCCTTGGACTTCGACATCTTCTTACGGTCCGGGTCGAGGATCCAGCCGGAGATCGCCGCGTTCGACCAGGGCAGCACGCCGAACTCGGCGTGGGTGCGCACCACCGTCGAGAACAACCAGGTCCGGATAATCTCGTGTGCCTGCGGGCGCAGGTCCATCGGGAAGACCCGGGAGAACAGATCGGTATCGTGCTCCCAGCCACTGGCGATCAGCGGGGTGAGCGAGGACGTCGCCCAGGTGTCCATCACGTCGGGGTCGGCGGCAAACCCGCCGGGCACGCCCCGCTGCTCGGCGGTGTACCCGGGCGGGACGTCGCTGGACGGGTCGACCGGCAGCGACGCCTCGTCGGGCACGATCGGCGCGTCATACCGCGGCGCACCGGCGGCGTCCAGCGGGTACCACACCGGGAACGGCACGCCGAAGAACCGCTGCCGGCTGATCAGCCAGTCGCCGTTGAGGCCGTCGACCCAGTTCTCGTAGCGGACCTTCATGTAGTCCGGGTACCAGCGCAACTCCTGGCCTCGTCCACGCAGCGCGGCCCGCAGCGGCTCGTCCCGCCCGCCGTTGCGGAGGTACCACTGGCGGGTCGTCACGATCTCCAGCGGCCGGTCGCCCTTCTCGTAGAACTTGACCGGATGAGTGATCGGCCGCGGCTCGCCGAGCAGCGCGCCGGACTCGGCGAGCAGTTCGACGAGCCGCGCCCGGGCGCTGTGCACGGTCTTTCCGGCGAGCTCGGCGTACCGCTCCCGGCCGGCCGCGTAGGTGACGGCGTCCGGTGGGTCCGGGATGAACCGGCCGTCACGGCCGATCACCGCACGCGCCGGAAGTCGCAGCTCGCGCCACCACGTCACGTCGGTGAGGTCGCCGAAGGTGCAGATCATCGCGATGCCGGATCCCTTTTCGGGGTCGGCCAACCGGTGCGCGACCACCGGGACCTCGACGTCGAACAGCGGGGTCCGCACCGTGGCGCCGAACAACGACTGATAACGCGGGTCGTCCGGATGGGCGACCAGGGCGACGCAGGCGGGCAGCAGCTCGGGACGGGTCGTCTCGATGACGATCGGGTCCGCCGGGTCCAGCCCCTCGCCCGGGGCGGAGACGCCCGACCGGGGGAAGGCCAGGGTGTGGTACGCGCCGGGGCGGTCCCGGTCCTCCAGCTCGGCCTGGGCCACTGCGGTGCGGAAGGTAACGTCCCACAGCGTCGGGGCCTCGGCAAGATAAGCCTCACCGCGAGCGAGGTTGCGCAGGAAGGCCCGCTGCGCGACGGTCCGCGACCGGGCGTCGATCGTTGCGTAGGTGTGCGACCAGTCGACGGAGAGCCCCAGCCGGCGCCAGAGCTGCTCGAAGCCCTTCTCGTCCGCCAGGGTCAGCCGCTCGCAGAGCTCGACGAAGTTGCGTCGCGAGATCGGGATCTGCTCCTTACCGGGCTTGTCCGGCGGGGTGAAACCCGGGTCGTAAGGCAGCGACGGCTCGCAGCGGACAGCGAAGTAGTTCTGCACCCGGCGTTCGGTCGGCAGCCCGTTGTCGTCGAAGCCCATCGGGTAGAAGACCTCGCGACCCCGCATCCGCTGGTAGCGGGCGATCAGGTCGGTGTGGGTGTACGAGAAGACGTGCCCCACGTGCAGGGAACCGCTGACGGTCGGCGGCGGGGTGTCGATGGAGTAGACCTGCCCGCGGTCGACCGTCCGGTCGACCGCGTAGGTGCCCTCATCCTGCCATACCGTCGACCAGCGCGCCTCGATGCCGTCCAGGCTCGGCTTCGCCGGGACCGCGCGGGTGGACCGTTCCGTACCGTCTGTCGCGACCACAAGCAACGATCCTACGGGCGCCTCGATCGTGGTCACCGACCACCGAGGTCCCCCGGTCGGCGGACCGGCGAGGTTCCGGCCCGGGCACGCACCCCTGGGCCGGAGCCGGAGCCGGGAACGGGAACCGGAAGCAGTCAACGGACGTGACGCCTCTCACATTCCACGGGGAGTGCACGACCGGCCGTCTTGGCAGGATGAACCGTTGAACGGACCGTACTCCCGTGCCGATCCCTGGAGCGCCGGACGATGAGCGACCTGCCAGACCCGGACGAACTGCTCGCCATTGCGCTGACGATCGCCCGTGAGGCGGGTGACCTGCTCGCGCGGGGCCGGGAGGGCACCGTGGCCGCGGAGACGACGAAGTCGTCTCCCACCGACGTCGTGACCGCCCTCGACCGCGCCTCCGAGGCGCTCGTCGCCCGACGGCTCGCCGAACTGCGCCCCGGCGACGGACTGCTCGGCGAGGAGGGTTCGGACTCCGCCGGCACGACCGGGGTGCGCTGGGTCGTTGACCCGCTCGACGGTACGGTGAACTTCCTCTACCGGCTGCCCAACTGGGCGGTCTCGATCGCCGCCGAGGTCGGCGGGGAGGTCGTCACCGGAGTTGTGCATGCCCCGGCGCTGGGCGTGACCTACACCGCCACGCGCGGCGGCGCATCCTACCGGGACGGGGAACCGCTGACCGGGTCGGCGGTGACGACGCTGGCCGGCGCCCTCGTCGCAACGGGTTTCGGCTACACGGCGTCCCGCCGGGCCGCGCAGGTCGCTGTCGCCAGCCGGGTGGTGCCCCGGGTGCGCGACATCCGTCGGATGGGTGCGGCATCGCTGGACCTGTGCGCGGCGGCCGGCGGCCTCGTCGACGCCTACTACGAGCGCGGGCTGAAGCCCTGGGACCAGGCCGCCGGCGGCCTCGTGGCGGTGGAGGCCGGGCTGCGGGTCGGTGGGCTGCACGGCCGGCCGGCGGGCGAAGATCTCACCGTCGCAGCCCCGCCGGCCCTGTTCCCGGCGCTGACCGCCCTGCTCGCCGAGGATCCCCCCGCCGACCGAGACTGAGGTCCCCGACCGGCCCGCCGCTCACCACCGGCCCGCCACTCACGGCCAGGGCACGACGTCGTCGACTCCGGCTGCGACGAGCGCCCGGCTGAGACCGCCGCGAGAGCGGATCCCGAGCTTGCGGTAGACCCGGGTGAGATGGGTCTCGACCGTCTTGCGGGACACGAACAGGGCGGCCGCGGCCTCGGCGTTGTTCATCCCCTCGCAGATGGCGCGGGCCACCTGGAGCTCGGCGGGGGTGAGCCGCTCCAGCCTTGTCGGGTGCTCCGTCGGGCGGTCGTTGAGGACACTCCGGTCGCCGGTGGCCGTGAGTTCGGCGGCGGCTCGGCGGGCCCACGGTTTCGCTCCCAGCATCTCGAAGGTCGCGTACGCCTCGCGCAGGGGCACCCGGGCTGCGGCCGGCTGGCGGAAACGACGCACGACCTCGCCCCGGCACAACCGGGTCCGAGCGTGCTCGAACGGCATCCGCCGGCGCCGGTGAGCGGCTTCGGCCTGCGCGAAGGCGGTCTCGGCCGCCGCCAGGCCGTCGGCCATCAGGCCGCGGCAGCGGGCGGCGACCGCCGCGGGCCACGCGAGTCCAGTCGTCTCGGCACGTTCGGCGAGCCAATCCACGACCTCCGCGGCACCGTCGTGGTCACCGGACCGGATGTGCGCCTCGGCGAGATCGCCGACCAGCGGCATCGCGTTGGGATTGGCCAGCCCCATGGCTCGGGCCCGCGACCAGGCCTCTCGCAGCGTGATGACGGCAACGTCGTACTCGCCGTGACCGAGCGCGGCGAGCCCGAGGACGCCGGCCGCGTGCAGGTCCAGGCTGCCGATGCCGTACGGCCCGATCTCGCGCCGCAGGCGGCTGATCCGCTGCTCGCTCAGGGCGCGGTCGCCGCGGGCGGCGTCGATCCGGGCGAGCACGATAAGACTGAGGCCGATCGCGCCTACCTGCCCGAGCTCCTCGGCCCAGCGCAGCGCGTCCACCCCGTCCGCGTAACCGGCCGCCCACAGGCCCCGCCAGCCCTCCAGTTCACAACGCACCGCGAGGGCGTAGGGCAGCATCGCGGGGGCTCCGGCGCGGCGGGCCGCATTGACCACCGCGGTGAGCAGTCGGGCGGCCTCACCGTCCGCCTCGACGTCGAGGCGGGTCTGGCCGGTCAGGGTCAGCGCCTGCTGGTCCTCCACGTCGTCCGCGGCGATGATCTCTCCGGACACGGCGTCCAGGCAGGCGGCCGCCTCGCCGGTCATCCCGGTGAGGGCGAGAGCGCGGCCATGGTGGATCGACAGGGGCAGGGCGCGGGCCAGATGGCGCGGCGTCAGTGCCTGCCCGCGCTGGGCGGTGTTCAGGGCCACCGTCACCCTGCCGTCCATCAGAGCCGGCAGGACGGCTTCGGCGAGCAGCGCGCCCGCCCGTCCGGCATCGGTGTCCATGACCGCCTCGGCCGCCTGGACGAGCTGGTCGTACGCCCGGGTCGGATGACCGGACCAGGTGAGCACCCGGCCGCGGACCAGCTCGACGTCGGCTCGCACGAGCGGCCCGCGGGCCAGCCGCGCCGCCTCGTCGGCCCAGGCTGCCGCATCCTGGGACAGGCCGCCGAGATGCGCGTCGGCGGCAGCACGCAGGACGCGGTCGACCCGGGTGGCCCGCTCGGAGATCAGTGCGGCGGAGCAGTGCCACGCCCGCGCCGACGCGCCGTATCCCCCGCGTCGGCGCGTCCGGACGGCGACCTCGGCAAGCACGTCGGCCACCCCGTCGTCCGGACCGCCAGCCGCGGCGGCCAAGTACCACACCCGCGCATCACCATGGGAGACCTCGGCGAGTGCCTGGTAGGCGCGCATGCGCGCCGACAGTGCGGCGTGGCGCAGCACGAAGGGCCCCAGCATCGGATGGGCGAACTCCAGCGTGGCATCGACGCCATCACCGCCGCCGACGCCGCCGTCCGCGGCGGCGACCCTGACCAGACCCGCGTCGTGGGCGGCGTCCAGATCGGCCAGGGTGAGAGCGGCTGCGGTCACGGCACGGGCCAGGGCTCCCACCGACGTCGTGCGGTTGGCGGCAAGCACGACCAACGCCTGCCTGGTGCGTTCGGGCAGCCCGTCCAGCCGGTCGGACCAGGCATGCTCCAACTGACGTCCCGGCGGCGGCAGCTCACCGAGCGGTTCCTGCCCAAGCAGCTGGGCCTCCCCCAGCGAGGCCGCCGTCTCCAGCAGCGCCGATGGGTTGCCGGCGATCCGCCGGACCAGGTCGCCCAGCACGTGCGGGGCCATCCGATAACCGTGCTCGCGGATCAGCTCGCCGCACGCCTCGGTGGACAGCCCGGCGACCTCCATACAGGGCAGGCCGGACCGCTCGCACAGGTCGGCGGTATCCGAGCGGACCGTCATCACCATCGCCACCCGTTCCACCGCCAGCCGGCGCGCGACGAACAGCAGCGCCTGCTGCGACGGCGGGTACACCCATTGCAGATCGTCGACGAGCACCACGAGCGGATGCCTGTCCCCGGCCGCGGCCAAGACGTTCAGGGTTCCCGCGCACGCGGCGTACGGGCTCGTTGACACCCCCTCCGCGAGCGCCAGGCATACCCGCAGCGGCAGCACCAGGTCCGCCAGCGCGGCGAAAGGCAGCGTGCTCTCCGACTCGACCCCGCGAAGCTGGAGCATCCGGGCGGCACACCGCAACAACGCGGTCTTCCCCACACCGGGTTCACCCCGCAGAACGAGGGCGGATCCGCGCTGCGCCACGGCCGCGAGCAGGCCGTCGAGGAGACGACACTCCTTTTCCCGGCCTACCAGCGGATGCATACCGGTAGAGTCGTCGATGGTGGCCTTTGCCCCTTTCACGACAACCGTCCTTCCCCCGTGACGCCGTTGTCCACCAAC
The DNA here is from genome assembly GCF_977946435.1 of Frankia sp. CgKIO3. Classification (NCBI taxonomy): domain Bacteria; kingdom Bacillati; phylum Actinomycetota; class Actinomycetes; order Frankiales; family Frankiaceae; genus Frankia; species Frankia sp. CgKIO3. Next base: position 42,552 of record NZ_CDWTMO010000005.1, read on the forward strand.
ATCATCCTGCCGTGACCAGAACGGTCGGCAAAGGGACTTTAAGCACAGAAGTGAACGACGGTGTCCGGAACCGCCGGGGATTCCCGGACGCGGTTCGGCCCTCGGTGTGTTGACCTGGGAGAACCGGGAGAATCCGTACGGAGGGGTGTTCTGTGCCCGACCCAGCGCCATTGACGATCCGGCCGTCACGCCCGGTTACCCACGCAGAGAAATGATCCCGATGTTGCCCGTATATGACCGGACTTCTACTCACTCCCGGTAATTCCCACGGAAGCTGAGATGCGTCCCCGTCGTCGCCTGGACTGCGTTCAGATCAAGGTGAACCTCACCGGGCCGTGGATATCCGCCGCGCGTGACGCTCTGGCGCTCACCGCCGAGCTGGGCATCGGCCGTCGGGTCTACTTCTGCGCGGACCCGGCTGGAACGGCGGAACGCGGCGGAATAGCGCTGCTCAACGAGGGAATCATCCTGCGGCTGCGGCAGTACGGTGCCGGACACGGTGATGCGACGGTCAGGCTCCGGCCAGCCCGGCGATCCCGGCTCAGTCCGGAATGGCTCGGCCTGCGCCCCGACCGCGTCGCGGTGTTCCGGATGGAGGCGGACTGGACGGGGGAACGCAGGGTTCCCGCGGCCTCGCTGACCGCACACCCGGAAGCACGCCGGGTGACCGACGTCCTCGTCGGCGCGACGTCGCCGCGGGAACTGTTCTCACCCCGCCAGCGCCGGTTCCTTCGCGAGTACGCGGACCGCCCCATCGATCTGGACAGCCTGTCCGTACTGGGCCCACTCGACGGTGTCCGCTGGAACACCCCGGTTCCGATCCCGGTGGCGGGTTTTCCCGTGGCGGCCGAGAGATGGCGGCTCGCCCCCGGTCCCGGCGACCGCGGGCTCGATCTGCTGGAATTGTCCATCCGGGTTGAGCCGGATGGTGCCCAGATCGCCTTCGAGGCCGCCCTGCGCCGCCTCGGGCTCGACATCGAGGAGGACGAGGAGACGAAGACCCGGCGCGCCCTGGCTCTGCTGACCGCAAGACCCTGATAGCGCGAGGTGGCCCCGGCGGAGATCCTCCGCCGGGGCCACCGTCAAACAATCGGATCCGATGTCCTCGTGAGGAGCCGGACCCGATCAGGGTGAGACGATGAACGAGGGGCTGATCGCGACCGTGGTGTTGACGAACCGTCCCGACGCCACCTTGAGCGCGGCGATGACGTCAAGGGCGTCCCCATCCTCCGCAGCATTCGCGAATCAGGGTGCGGAGATTGGCACCGTCAACGGCTTGTTGAAGGCCTTCCTCGGGTCCCCCGGCTTGACCGGAATCTTGCCGATCACGTTTCCGGTGGCCACGACAACGAACCGGCTCAGGTTGCGAACAGAAACACTGAGCGTGTATTCGGCGCCACCGAAGTCAATCAGGCTCTCCCCGATCTCGACGTCGGCGATGACATCGAAGGCCTTGTCATCCGCGATGACATCAATGGTGTTGTTGGTACCACTGTCGACGGCGTAGACCGACTTGACGGTGGCGTCCCACTGTCCGGGCATGACGGTGTTCCTCCCCAACTGATACCGCTGACGGCGTGTCGCTTTTCAGTCTGGGAAACGGGAACGGGGGCGCGCGTCAGGGAGATCCCTAAAAAAGCTGACTACCGTGCCCGGGACGGGGAGGGTTCAGTGGCTCTCGGCGGTGGTGGCGGGAGCGGCCGGACTCGGCCCGGCGGACGGGCCGGGGTCGCCGTACCAGACCGTCCGGCGGATGTGATCGACGTAGCTGACGATGATGTGCAGCACCCGGCGGGAGACGTCGTCGACGTCGTAGTCGGCGACGACCCGGGGGCGGCGGTCGCTCTCCGCCTCCCGGACGACGAGCTCGACCGCGTCGAGGATCCGGTCGGGGCGCAGCACGCTGGAGACGCCCACGCCGCGGTCCATGCCCTCCGGGCGCTCGTGGGCCTCCCGGATCAGCACCGCAGGGAAACCGACGAGGGACGCCTCCTCGGTGAGCGTGGCGCTGTCGGACAGCACGCACAGCGCGGACCGCTGCAGGGCGAGGTAGTCACAGAATCCGAACGGCCGGCAGAAGCGCACCCGCTCGTCGATGAGCGGGAAGTGTCCGGAGCGGCGCAGCGCCGAGAGCCGCTCGCGGGTCCGCGGGTGGGTCGAAACGATCACCGGCAGCCGGTAGCGGGCCACCAGCCGGTTGAGGGTGTCCAGCAGCGCCGACAACGTCTCGGGGCGGTCGACGTTCTCCTCCCGATGGGCGCTGACGAGCAGGTACCGGCCGGCCTGCACCCCGAGGGTGGCGAGCACCGACGAGGTGTCGATGAGCGGCGCGTAGTGGGTGAGCACCTCCTTCACCGGCGATCCGACGACGAAGACCCGCTGCGCGGGCAGTCCCTCGGCGAGCAGGTGACGGCGGGCATGTTCGGTCAGGGCGAGATGCACGTCGCTGAGGTGATCGACGACCCTACGGTTGATCTCCTCGGGAACCCGCTGGTCGAAGCTGCGGTTCCCGGCCTCGAGATGGAACACCCCGATGCGCCGGCGCTTCGCCGGGATCGCGGCGAGGCAGGTGTTCGTGTCGCCGTAGAGCAGCACGGCGTCAGGCTCCTCGGCGGCGAGCACCGGGTCCACCCGGGCGATGATCCTGCTGATCGTCTCCGCGGGCGTGGCTCCGGCGGCCTCCAACATGTGGTCCGGTCGGCGGATGCCGAGCTCCTCGAAGAAGATTCCGCTCAGTTCGTGGTCGTAGTTCTGGCCCGAATGGACCAGACACAGGTCGACCGCCTGGTCGAGGGCGGCGATCACCCGGCTAAGCTTGATCACCTCCGGCCGGGTGCCGACGATGACCATGACCCGCAGGCGCCGCCCGCGCGGTCCGGCGGCGTCGTCCGCGGCCGGCCCCGCCCGGGCCACGGCCGGCTGGGGGCGGCGTGGCCAGGGCCCGCTGGGCTGGGGGACGATCGGGGTGACCCACTCACCGGGGATTCCCGACGGAACCGTCGGTACCGAGGGCCCACTCTGTTCCGGGGTGCCACGCGGCATTCGGACTTCCCCCTACCGCAACGGATGGTGACGATCGGACGGCACGGCCGTCCGTGTTCACCCAGCAAGCTTATCACTCTTGGTAGTACGTAAATTACCCAGCACGCCGACCAGGGCGAGGGAGGAGCGCACGAGGCGCGACAGGCGACAGGCGGGCCGGCGGGCGGGGCCGGCGGGAGCGAACCCGCCGGCCCCGGATCATCGGCCGTGGGCTACAACAGCGAGCGCAGAACATACAGCAGGATCCCGCCGTGGCGGTAGTACTCCGCCTCGCCGGGGGTGTCGATCCGCACGACCGCCTCGAAGGTCTTGTCGCCGGCACGTACCGTGAGGGACGGGGTCCTCTCGCCCACCTCGGCGAGGCCCGTGATGGTGAACGTCTCCTCCCCGGTCAGGCCGAGCGACTCCACCGACTCGCCGACGGGGAACTGCAGCGGCAGCACGCCCATGCCGATCAGGTTCGACCGGTGGATGCGCTCGTAGGACTCGGCGATGACCGCCCGCACGCCGAGCAGCGCGGTGCCCTTCGCCGCCCAGTCCCGGGAGGATCCCGAGCCGTACTCCTTACCGGCCAGGATCACCAGCGGCACACCCTCGGCGGCGTATTTCTGCGCGGCGTCGTAGATGGCCAACTGCTCGCCGTCGGGCAGGTGCCGGGTGACCCCACCCTCGGTGCCCGGCGCCAGCCGGTTGCGCAACCGGATGTTGGCGAACGTGCCACGGATCATCACCTCGTGGTTGCCGCGCCGCGACCCGTAGGAGTTGAAGTCGGCGGGCGCGACCCCGTGCTCGGTAAGGTAGCGGCCGGCAGGCGAGTCCTTCTTAATCGAGCCAGCCGGGGAGATGTGGTCGGTGGTGACCGAGTCGCCGAGCACCGCCAGCACCCGGGCGTCGATGATGTCAGTCCGGGCCTCCGGCTTCGCCGCCATCCCCTCGAAGTACGGAGGGTGCCGGACGTAGGTGGAGTCGGGCGCCCAGGCGAACGTCCGCGACGCCTCCCCCCCATCACCGACCGGCAGCGAGCGCCAGCGCTCGTCACCGGACAGGTCGGCGTAGTCGGACTCGTACATCTCGGACTGGATGGCGTCGCCGACGACCGCGGCGACCTCGGCCTCGCTCGGCCAGATGTCACGCAGGTAGACGGGCTCCCCGCCGGTGCCGGTGCCCAGCGGGTCGGTGTCGAGGTTGATGTCCATCGTGCCGGCCAGCGCGTAGGCGACCACCAGCGGCGGGGACGCCAGGTAGTTCATCTTGATGTCGGGGTTGATCCGGCCCTCGAAGTTGCGGTTACCCGACAGCACGCTGACCACCGCCAGGTCCGCGTCGTTCACCGCGGCACTGATCTCCTCCGGCAGCGGCCCGGAGTTACCGATGCAGGTGGTGCAGCCGAACCCGACCAGGTTGAAGCCGACCTTGTCCAGGTAGGGCACGAGCCCCGCCCGCTCGTAGTAGTCCATGACCACCTTCGAGCCCGGCGCGAGGGTGGTCTTCACCCACGGCTTGCGGGTGAGCCCCTTCTCAACGGCGTTGCGGGCCAGCAGGGCCGCGCCGACCATGACCTGCGGGTTGGACGTGTTGGTGCAGGAGGTGATGGCCGCGACGGCGACGGCGCCGTGGTCGATCTCGACGCTCGTGCCGTCGGCGAGGGTGACCGCCGTCGGGTTGGACGAGCGGGCGGCGACGTCCCCGGCCACGGCGTTCACCGAGATCGGGGCGTCGGAGGGCTTGTCGGCGAATGCGGCCGCCGAGTCGGAGGCCGGGAAGGACTCGGCATCCGCCTCGTCCGCGCCACCGTTCGTGAGCACCAGGGGCTGGGCGTAGTCGACCAACGCCGCCCGGAAGGCCTGCTTCGCGCTCGCCAGCGGCACCCGATCCTGCGGGCGCTTGGGCCCGGCAAGCGACGGCTCGACGGTGGACAGGTCCAGCTCGAGGGTGGTCGTGTAAGCGGCCTCGCGGCTCGGGTCGTGCCAGAGGCCCTGCTCCTTGGCGTACGCCTCGACCAACGCCACCAGCTCCGCGCGACGGCCGGTGAGCCTGAGGTAGTTCAGCGTCTCCGCGTCGATCGGGAAGATCGCGCAGGTGGAGCCGTACTCGGGGCTCATGTTGCCGATGGTCGCCCGGTTCGCCAGCGGGACGTTCGTCACGCCGTCGCCGTAGAACTCGACGAACCGGCCGACGACGCCGTGCCAACGCAGCATCTCGGTGATGACGAGCACCATGTCGGTCGCGGTGGTGCCCGTCGGCAGCTCGCCGGTCAGCTTGAAGCCCACCACAGTGGGGATGAGCATGCTCACCGGCTGGCCGAGCATGGCGGCCTCGGCCTCGATGCCTCCGACGCCCCAGCCGAGCACACCGAGACCGTTGATCATCGTGGTGTGGCTGTCCGTGCCGACGAGGGTGTCGGGGTAGGCCAGCGTCCCGTCGGCCGTCTGCTTCGTGAAGACGACCCGGGCGAGGTGCTCCAGGTTGACCTGGTGCACGATGCCGGTGTTCGGCGGGACGACGGTGAAGTTGTCGAACGCCTCCTGACCCCAGCGCAGGAACTGGTAACGCTCCCGGTTGCGGCCGAACTCCAGCGCCGCGTTGAGCTCGAACGCGTCCGGCCGACCGAAGTGGTCAGCGATGATCGAGTGGTCGATCACGAGCTCGGCGGGGGCCAACGGATTGATCTTCAACGGGTCGCCGCCGAGGGCGGCCATCGCCTCCCGCATGGCGGCAAGGTCCACCACGCACGGCACGCCGGTGAAGTCCTGCATGATGACGCGGGCGGGCGTGAACTGGATCTCCTGGCTGGGGGCGGCCGAGGGATCCCAGTTCGCCAGCGCCCGGACGTGGTCCGCGGTGATGTTCGCGCCGTCCTCGGTACGCAGAAGGTTCTCCAACAGCACCTTGAGGCTGTAGGGGAGTCGATCGGCCCCGGGCACCGCGTCCAGCCGCCTGATCGTGTAGGTGCGATCACCCACCACGAGCGATCCGGTACTGCCGAAGGTGTCCATCGTTCTCCTTCTCGTCGCCCACCGCCCGCCACCCGCGAGCGGCGGGGCTCGCTCCCATGGCCCCGCCCGGCTGGCCGCACCGTGGTGACGCCGGACCCACGGTCCCGGGTGGGCACGCATCCGGCGTCTGCCTGCCTCGGCCAGCTCCGTCCCATCCTGGCATTCCGGCGCGTCTCGCACCGCGCCCGCGGCGCTGTGACCCCGCCGACCCTCCGGGTCGGCGGGAACCGCCGGGGCCTCCCGAACAAGGTCGCCACAGCCGACTCCGGCAATTATTTAACACTGCTAACAGCATCGGAGGCTGCCGGCAGTCCCTGCCCACAACGGCGGAATGTTCGGCGAAAATCATCCCACCTGCGGGTGAACTCATTCTTCCGGTACCCAGGTGCATCCCGGCACACTCCGGCCCGGGCCGGAGCACGCGTGCCACGACCGCGCGCCGCGCACGGCCTCGTGCAGGGCAGCGACGACGTCCTGGCTCAACGACCGGCGATCCAGCAGCTTCTCGGCCCGTGCCCGCGCGGCGAAGCCGCGGTCGCGCGCGGCGGGTGCCCGCCGGCCGGCCGCGGCGTCGGTGAGACACTCCGCCACCGCCACCGCGTCGCCGGGTGCCACCAGCCAGCCGGTCTCGTCGTCCACCAGCTCGCTGATCGCCCCGACCCGCGTCGCCACGGTCGGTACCCCGCAGGCCGACGCCACCCCGACGGCGCCGTAGTCCTCCACCCGGGAGGGCACCACGTTCACATCGGCGACGGCGTAGTACGGCCGCACGTCGCGGACACCGTGCACCCAGCGCACCGCCGCCGCGCCGGGAAGCGCCCCGGCCCAGGCCCGGACCCGCTCGCGGTAACGGGCCGCGGCCTCGTTCCGCCGGCCGGCGACATCCTCTCCGTCCTCGGGAACCCCGCCCTCGGGAGCCCCGTCGACGAGGATCAGGGTGCCGCGGCCGCCCAGCTCGACGAACCGCGACCAGGCCGCCAGCAGTACCTCGTGGCCCGCCACCCCCCGGCCCGGATGGACAAGACGACCGGGCGGGTGGAAGCGCGCCACCTGCACCGCCACGAACCCGTCCTCGGGCAGACCAAGATCCGTCCGGGCCGCCCGGCGCTCCCGGTCGTCTGCCGGCGTGAACCGGTCCAGATCCACGCCGTAGGACACGGTGCGCAGGCGGCGCACCGGCTGGCCGAGCGCGGCGTAGCGGCGCCGGACGTCGGAGGTCGGCGCGATCAGCAGGTGATCGAGCCGGCAGAGCACCCGCTCGACCGGCCGGATCAGCGGGTGGTCCAAGTGCAGAGGGTTCGCGACCATGTACACGCGGGTGATCGTGGTGCCCACGGTGGCGAGGCGGGCGGCCACCGCCGAGGCGTAGTGGTGGTAGTGGACGACGTCCGCCCCGAGCGCGGCCAGCTCCGCCCGCAGCCGGAGAATCCTGCCGGCCTGACGGCGGATCGTCGCTCCCCGGCGCGGCACGGGGCTCGCGACGACCTCCACGCCGCCCGCGGTCAACTCCCGGGCCAGCGGACTGTCGACGTGGTCGGGCGGGGGCATCAGAACGATGACGTGGTCCCCACTCTCCTGTTCGGCGACGGCGTGCGCAACGGGCCACCGCGGGCCATCCCCCGCCTCGAGCAAGGTGACGATCTTCATCGTGGGCGGTCCTCTCTGGTCGTGGCCGGGCGGTGGCGGTACCCGGGCGGGCGGGGACGCCGACTACGACCACACCGCCGCGATGTCGCGTTGCCAGTGCTCCATCGTGAACGGGGACCGGCGCAGCAGACGCATCGCCTCCCGGCGCTGATCAATGGTCGGGGGAACGGCGGTGAGCATCTCGGCGGTGCCGGCCCAGACCACGTCGGAGATGCGCAGCGGCAGGATCGTCACGCCGGGGAGCAGCCGGGCGATCTCGTCGACCCCGGGCAGGTCCGCGGAGAGCACGGGCGTCCCGACCGCACAGGCCTCGAGCACGATGCCGGGCAGGCCCTCGTGACGGGAGGTGACCAGCAGCAGCGAGGCCGCGACCAGCAGGCGCGGGATCTCGAGCACCTCGCCAGTGAACTCGACGTGGTCAGCGACGCCGCACCGGGACGCCAGCGCGACCAGCCGGGCCGTCTCGGCGGCATCCTGACGACCCACGAAGAGGAGCCGGGCGTTCACGGACCGCCCCCGCAGCGCCGCGAGGATCTCCACGGCCCGGTCCCGGTTCTTCGCCGAATCCGGGCAGGCGACGTGGACGACGGTGACAAGCTCCTGATCGTCCTCGGCGAGTTCCTCCGCGCGGCGGCGGGCCGCGATGGCGACGCCGACCGGTTCCAGCTCGACGCCGTGGTAAATAACGCGGCAACGAGGGTCGAGCCGCCAGTTCTCCCGCCACAGACCCCGCATCACCGCCTCGCTCACTGCGACCAGATGGGTGGCGAACCGGTCGAGCAGCAACCGGCCGACGACCCGCCGCACCCGGCCGCCCAGGCTGTCGCCGTGCCGGTCCGGGGCATCGGCGAGGTAAGCGACGCGGCGCCGAACCCCCCCGAGCCGGGCCAGCGCGAGGATCACCCCGGAGAGGATCGTCACGTCCGCCTGCACCACCTCCGCCTGCACCACGTCCGGGCGTACCTGGCGCAACAGCCCCAGCAAGGACCATGGAAAGCGCCAGTCGGCCCGGCAGTGGTACACCTCGCCGCCGAACGCCCGGATCTCACCGTCGAACGCCCCTGCCGCGCCGGACGTCACCGCGAACAACAGCCGGAACTCGTCCTGGTCGAGGCGGCGGAGCAGGTTCACGGCCCCCAGCTGGATACCGGAGCGCTCCGTCCGGTTCAGCACCTTCAGCACCGTTATCGGGCCCCGGCGCCTGCGCCCGCTTGGCCGGTGATGGAACCACGCGTCGGTGGCGACGACCCGCATGGCATCCGCCCCCTCCGCCCGCACCCTCTCGATGATGATAATTTTCAGTTATCATTCAACTACATAAAGATACGGGAAGATGTGGGGCGCCGCGAGGGTGCGAAGGCGTCAGAGGGTGGGGAGGGCGTCACAGGGGTTCCACGGCAAACGCGAGCTCGTCGTGCCGCGCAACCTGCGCCGGTATCACCGGGTGTCCCCCGCCGGCTGCCACCGGCCGGCGGCCCCGGTCGTGCGTGGGCAGCCAGTGCCGGGTGTCGAGGACCGCACGGGCATGCCGTGCTACCTGGTCACGGTCGAAGGCGTCGTGGTCGACCAGGAGCACCACCAGATCCGCGGTCGCGAGCTCCCCCGCACCCACCTCTACCAGGGTCACCCGGGGCAGCAGCCGGGCCGCGTCGACGTGCGGGTCCGCCGCCCGCACGTGGGCACCGAGGTCAGCGAGCAGGGTGGCGACCCGCGTCGCGGGCGACTCGCGCGCATCCCCGGTGTTCTTCTTGTAGGCAAGTCCCAGCAGCAGGATGCGGCTGCCCGCGACCGACCGTCGCCGGGCGTTGAGCATCTCGGTGACCCGCCGCACCACGTGGTCGGGCATGTGGTCGTTGATGTCGTTGGCGAGCTCGACGAATCGGAAGCTGCGGCCGAGGCTGCGGCGCACCCGCCAGGACAGGTACGACGGGTCGATGGGCAGGCAGTGGCCGCCGACCCCCGGGCCGGGAGTGAACCGCAGGTACCCGAACGGCTTGGTGGACGCCGCGTCGATCGCCTCCCACACGTCGACGCCGAGTTCGTGCGCGAACATCGCCAGTTCGTTCACCAGCGCGATGTTGACATGCCGGAAGGTGTTCTCCAGCAGCTTGGTGAGTTCGGCGGTCCGGGTCGAGCCGACCGGAACCGTCCGCTCGACCACGGTGTCGTAGAAGGCGCTCACGGCCGCCAGGGAGTCCTCATGCACCCCGGAGATGACCTTGGGGGTGTTCACCAGGTTCCACACCCGGTTACCCGGATCGATCCGCTCCGGCGAGTAGCCGAGATGGAAGTCGATACCGGGGTGCAGACCGGAACCCTCGGTGAGCAGCGGGGCGAACAGCTCCTCGGTCGTCCCCGGATAGGTCGTCGACTCCAGGATCACGGTCACGCCCGGCCGGACCAGCGGCGCGAGGCTGTGCGCCGCGCCCACGATGTAGGACAGGTCGGGAGCCCCCTCCCGCAACGGGGTGGGGACGGTGACCACCGCGACGTCGAACCCCGCGGCGCGGGCGTAGTCCGACGTCGGCTCGTACCGGCCCGACTCCAACGCCGCCGCGAGCTGCCTGTCGGGGATGTCCTCGACGTAGGACCGCGCGGCGGCCAGCTGGGCGACACGGCTCGCGTCCACGTCCACCCCGACGACCCGCCAACCCACATCGACCGCCCGCATCGCGAGCGGGAGACCGACGTATCCCTGCCCGACGATCACCAGTTTCTTCGAAGTCATACACATAGTGTGTCAGATTGTTTACATAGAGAGGGGCAGGTGGCTCACTGTGTCCCGAGCCGGCGGACGGATCTCCGGATCCGGTGCGCCCGGACGGCCCGGTTCCGGCGGGGGTGCGACCACCCGGGCCAGAATTCGCGCGATGCGGCGGGCGGCGTGGCCGTCCCACAGGGCCGGACGCCGGGGCGTAGGCGACCGCTCCAGGGTGTCGAACGCGGCCGTGACCACCACCCGCCGGTCCCGACCCACCACCCGGTTGGTACCCTCGGTAACAGTCAATGGACGTTCCGTCGAGTCGCGGAGCGTCAGGCACGGTACTCCCAGCACGGTGGACTCCTCCTGCACGCCGCCGGAATCGGTGAGCACGAGACGCGCCCCGGCCTGCAACGCCAGGGAGTCGAGATATCCCACGGGCCCGAGTAGCCGAATCCCCGGGGGGAGCATCCCGGCCAGCCGCGCCGCCGTACGGGGATGCGCCGGGAAGACCAGCGGGCACCGCACCGCGATCTCCCCGAGCGCCCCGAGCAGCCCGGCGAGCACGTCCGGATCGTCGACGTTGGCGGGCCGGTGCATGGTCACCAGGCCGTACCCGCCCGGGTGCAGGCCGAGCTCGGTCAGCGTCGGCCGGCCCAGCGCCTCATCCCGGCACGCCAGGAGGGTGTCCACCATGACGTTGCCGACGAGATGGACCGCCCGGGGGGGCAGGCCCTCCCGGTACAGATGCTCCACCGCGTCCGGTGAGGTCGCGAACAGCTGGTCGCACACGTGGTCGGTGACAATGCGGTTGATCTCCTCGGGCATGGACCGGTCACCGCTGCGCAGTCCCGCCTCCACATGGGCGACGGGCACGCCCGCCTTCGCCGCGACGAGCGCACAGGCCAGAGTTGAGTTGACATCGCCGACCACGACGACGATCTCCGGGACGAGCCGGTCGAGCAACGGCTCGAACGACGTCATGACCGCGGCCGTCTGCACGGCGTGGGAGCCCGATCCCGCCGCGAGGTGATGGTCAGGGGGACGCAGCCCGAGATCGGCGAAGAACACCTCGCTCATCGCCTCGTCATAGTGCTGACCGGTGTGCACGAGCGTGGTCCGGAAACCCTCCGCGTCGAGGGCGTCCAGAATCGGCTTGATCTTGATGAAGTTCGGTCGCGCCCCGGCCACGACCACCGCGTGCGGCCTCGGCACGAGCACGGGCTCGGCGAGCGTCGGGACCGGTGCGGGGCGGCGGCGCGTGGCCGCGAGCGGGGCCCGCGGCGAGGGCGGGCCATCCACCGGTACACCGGCGACGGGCTCACCACCCGCCGATACGCCGGTCACGAGCGGACCCCGGAACGATCCGATCCGCCGCGCGGCTGGTCGACGACGGTAGGCCCGGCGGGACGGGCCGCTCCCGCCCGCCCGGTGGGGGCCGCGAGCCCGTCGCGCG
>NZ_CDWTMO010000006.1:0-33203 GCF_977946435.1 Frankia sp. CgKIO3
GCTCTCCGTACCTCGGCCCACGGCGACCGGGGCCACCGCCGCGCCCGCCCTCAGCACTCCCACCCCCAGCGGCGCCGACACCGGCTCGCCAGGGCCCCCGAGCCCGGCGCCGGGTGGTGCCACGAGCGGAACGACCACCCCGACCACCGCCCCGACCCTGGCCCTGGCTCCCGCCACAACCCCGGCACCGTCATCGGCGTCGGTCCCCGCCTCACCAGAGCTGATCATCACCGAATCAGCCAACCCGCCCGGCAGGCGGGGCACCGACGCGGCTCCCGCCACGACCCCGGCAGACGACACGACCCCCTCCGATGCCACGCCGACCACGGTAGGCGCGCCCTCGCCGCAGAGCCCCCCGGACGGGGTGCCGACGCCGGGATCCCGTTAGCCCACGAGGGCCACGGCGCCGCGTTCTCCCCGGGTGTTCTGCAGCATCTCGGCGACGAGGAAGGCCAGTTCCAGCGCCTGCCCGGTGTTCAGGCGTGGGTCGCAGGCGGTCTCGTAACGGCCGCCGAGGTCGTCTTCCCCGATGAGTTCGGCCCCACCGAGGCACTCGGTGACGTTCTCCCCGGTCAGCTCGATGTGCAGGCCACCGGGGTGGGTGCCCAACGCCTTGTGGACCTCGAAGAAGCCGAAGACCTCGTCGAGGACATCATCGAAGTGGCGCGTCTTGACGCCGCTCACGTCACGGGTGTTGCCGTGCATCGGATCGCACGACCACACCACGGGCGGCCCGGCAGCGTTGACCTTCTCGATGATCGAGGGCAACGTGTCCCGGACCCGCTTCGCCCCCATCCGGGAGATCAGGGTGAGCCGGCCGGGGACATGGTCGGGGTTGAGCCGCTCGGCAAGCTCGAGGACCTCGTCCGGGCCAGCCTTCGGCCCGATCTTGCAGCCGATCGGATTGCCCACCCGGGACAGCAGGTTGACATGGGCACCGTCGAGGTCCCGGGTCCGCTCTCCGATCCAGATCATGTGGGCGGACAGGTCGTACGGATCGCCGGTGGCGTCCTCGATCCGGGTCAGAGCACGCTCATACTCCAGCAGAAGGCCCTCGTGACTCGTGAACAGCTCGACCCCGCTCAGCGCGGCGGTCCGATCGAGGTCGATGCCACAGGCGGCCATGAAGGCGAGGGCACGCTCGATGTCCGTCGCCATCACCTCGTAGCGGCGACCCGCCGCGGAATCCCGCACGAACGCCTTGTTCCACTCGTGGACCTTCGACAGGTCGGCGAAACCGCCGGTGGCGAAGGCCCGCACGAGGTTCAGCGCGACTGCGCTCTGATGGTAGGCGGCGACCATCCGCATCGGATCGGGCCGCCGCGCGGCGGCCGTGGGCGCGATGTCGTTGACGGCGTCGCCCCGGTAGGAGGGCAGCCCGGTGCTGGCCTCGATGTCCGCGGACCGCGGCTTGGCGTACTGCCCGGCGATGCGGGCGACCTTCACCACCGGCGTGCTCGCGCCATAGGTGAGGACGACCGCCATCTGCAGCAGCGTCTTGACCTTGTCCCGAATCTTGTCGGCGGTGTTCGCCACGAAGGTCTCGGCGCAGTCACCGCCCTGCAACAGGAACGCCTCACCCCGAGCAACCAGCGCGAGACGGTCGGTCAGGGACCGAACCTCGGGCGCGGTGACCAGCGGGGGGAGGGCCGCAAGCTGGTCGTAGGCGGCTCTCAACTCTGCCGGGTCAGGCCAGGACGGCTGCTGCTTGGCCGGAAGGGTCCGCCAAAGATCCAGTACGCTCACGACACCAGGGTACGGGCCCAGTCGAGTTCGGGCGGTCACCATCGCCCGACATTTTTCCGGGGAATCGGCATCTTCCTTCGGACAGGCATCCGCCCGGGAATCGGCACCCAGCCCTGGCTCCCGGACCGGGATTGGTTCCCGGACCGGGTCCGGCCCGACGGCCCGCCCCTTCCCTGGTCAGCCGGGTCAGCCGAAGAAGATCTCGGCCTCGTGGTAGAGCTCCTCGGGCACCGTCTTGAGCGCACGGGTCGCATCCTGCAGCGGAACCCGGTCGATGCGGGTGCCGTGCAGGGCGACCATCACCCCGAAGTCGCCTTCGTGCACGGCGTCGACGGCGTGCAGTCCGAAACGCGTCGCGAGCCACCGGTCGAAGGCCGTGGGCGTGCCACCGCGCTGCAGATGCCCGAGCACCGTGGCACGCGCGTCACGACCAGTGCGGGCGCGGATCTCGGTCTCCAGGACCGCCCCGATGCCCTGCAGGCGGACATGCCCGAAGGCATCGACCTCGCCCTCCCTGGCGACCATGGTGCCCGTGATCGGGACGGCGCCCTCGGCCGCGACGATGATCGGCGCGTAGTGGGTGGCAAATCGAGCCTCGACGAAGGCGCACACCTTGTCGAAATCGAACGGCCGCTCCGGGATGAGAATGACGTTGGCTCCCCCCGCCATGCCGCTGTGCAGGGCGATCCACCCGGCATGGCGGCCCATAACCTCAACGATCAACACCCGGTGATGGCTTTCCGCGGTGGTGTGCAGCCGGTCAATCGCCTCCGTGGCGATATTGACCGCGGTGTCGAAACCGAAGGTGTAGTCCGTCGCGGAGAGGTCGTTGTCGATAGTCTTGGGCACTCCGACCACGGGCAGTCCCTCGACGTGCAGCTGGGCGGCCACCCCCAGGGTGTCCTCCCCGCCGATCGCGATGAGCGCGTCCACCGCGGCGGCGGCGAGGTGCTCGCGCACCAGCGCGGGCCCGTCCACGGCGGCGTAGGGATTCGTGCGGCTGGAGCCGAGGATCGTGCCGCCGCGCGGGAGGATCCCCCGCACGGCCGCGATGTCCAGAGGGACCGTCTCGCCGACCAGCGGCCCCCGCCAGCCGTCCCGGTACCCGACGAAGCTGTGGCCGTAGACGCTCTCTCCCTTGCGCACGATGGCCCGGATCACCGCGTTGAGTCCCGGGCAGTCGCCGCCACCGGTCAGTACGCCGATCCTCATCCCGAGTTCTCCCGTTGACCGTACACCGCTTTCTCCGGCGGCAGCGTAGCGGGAGGGCCGTACTTCAGGACAACATTGTGGTTACGTGGCGTGGCGACGATAGGCCGCCGCGGCCGCGTCATCGACTCATCGGGATGGGTGACTCATCGGGATGGGTCCGAGACGGCGGCGGCCTGGGCGCGCAGCGGGGCGAGAACCCGCCACCGGGCGAGGTTGTGCAAGGCGTCAGCGAGCGCATCGTGGGCGTTGGGCGGCGGTGCGGGAAGAACCGGCCGGCCCACTTCCTCCCACAGCTGACGCAGGTCCCGGGTGAAGCGGGGCAGCTGGGCGGGCAGGGCGGGCATCGTACCGAAGAGCTGGCAGAGCACCACGTGGTCATAGGCCCCGTACCAGGCCCACAGCTCGGGGGTACCGCCCGCGGTCAACAGCGCGGCGACCTCGTCACGGATTCGGGCTCGCGGCTTCCACGCCTCGCCCGACGGCGACGGCAGCTGGTCGATGACGTTGCGACGGACCCAGGGCACGGCCCACGACGGATCGAACTCGGTCGACACGGCATAGTACCGCTGTGTGCCGTCCTCGCTGACGATTCCGATGCTGACCAGATCGAGCCAGTGATGACCGGTGTCGGTGCGTTCGATGAACTCGGTGTCGTAAAAGAAACGGGTTCCCACCGGCTCAGTCTCCTCCGACCGAGGTGTCCGCCATGGTCGGCGGCTCGGCCGCGGACCATGGCGGGCCAGGGCCCGAGCGCCGGCGCCACGGGCGCAGCAAGGCCCCGAGCAGCAGCGCCGCCAGGGCGGCACCGATCAACGGCAGCAGCCACAGCAGCGGCCCGGAGTACTCCTCCGTGGCGTCATCCCCGGACGCCGCCGCCCGCGGACCGCCCGGCCCCGGCGACCGCCCTCCTGCCGGGACGATCGCCGGCGTCGCGCGGCAGCCGGCCGCACCCGCGACGGACGGCGGAGTCACCGCGGGACCGGTCGCCGGGGAGACCCGGACCTCGACCCGGGCGGCGCCGGGATCATTGACGAGGCAGAGCAGACCAGCCCCGGGCGCGGACGTCACCCGTGCCCCGGTGACCTGCACCTGGTAGCCCGTCGGATAGGACCAGGCCGGCACGCTGATCGCGGTCGCCGTGCCGGCAGCGAGGGGCGGCCCGGCCGACGGCGTGGTCCGGTAGGCCACCATCAGCACCCGCGACGCGTCGAAGCGCAACACCTCCGGTACCCCGGCGATGGCCACGGGGTAGGGGCGGACGATGTCTGCGGGCGGGGCGGGCGCCCGGCGTTCGGCGCCGCTGCTCCCGACGGGCGCGGCGGTGCCCACCGTGCCCCCGGTCGGGCTCGGGGCGTCGTAGAACCAGCTCAGGCCGAACGCGTCGGCGGAGGCGACGAGACCGCGGACGCTGGCCGCCGACCCGTCCTTCCAGCCGACCAGGTATCCGGTCGGATCATTGACCGCCACCGTCGATGCGGCGTCGAACGGGGCGGGCCGGTTCCGCCACAGCAGGTGAGTGCCGTCATGCGCGGCCACCGCCGCTACGAGACTCTCACCGCCGCCACCACCCTCGGGCACCTCGTAGCCGAGCAGGCCCGGCACGTCGCGGAACCGCGTCGCCAACCGTTCGAGCCCCGCGGCGAGGCCGGCGACGGAGGGTACGTAGCCCGCCGAGGCGGGCACGATCCGCAGCGTGACCCGCAACCCGCGGTCGGTGAACATGCGGGTGAGGGCGGCGGCCTGGTCGAGTCCGGGGTCGGCGGGCGTGGTCGCCGCGCCGGCACCGTCGAGGACCGGCCCACCGGATGTCGCCGGGAAGCGGCCGCCGCTTGCCATCGGGACCGCTAGGCGCACCCCGGTAAATCCGAAGCCGACCCAGGTGTCGATGTCCCCGGCGGTGGGCGTCACCCCGGCCGGCACCGTGATCCCGTGCAGGACGACCACCCGACGATCACTGTCCGTGAGGTACGTTCCCGAGCGACCGATCGTATCGGCCGGGGCGGCGCCCACGGGCGGTCCAGCAGGTGCGGTGGGGGAACCGGCCGCCGAGGCCCCGGGCACCGGACCCGTTCCCGCGAGGCAGCCAACGATCAGGCCGAGCGCGACCAGAAGCGGACGCCGTCCCGGGAATCGCCGGGGATGCTCGAAGCCGCGACGCCGCCCGATCGTCGTCCAGCCAGGAACGCTGTCACCACACACCGGACCATCCTGCCGTGTCCACCGCAAACGGGTCAGACCGCCCGGTCGATCCGGTCTTTGGCGGCGCGTGGATTCGCCGGCGCCGTGACCGGCAGCCCGAGCTGATCCGGAGACCGAGCCGGCGTCGCCGCCCCAGGGGAACCCTGCGCCGTGCTGGTGGACGCCGGGGAGACCTGCGCCGGGGTGGTAGACCCCGCGGGCGCGCCGGCAGCGGCAGCCGCCTGTGCCCGGGCGGCCGCGAGCTCCTCCTTGGCCCGCTTCGCGTACATGTCCACATACTCCTGGCCGGACAAGGCCATCAGCTCGTATATGATCTCGTCGGTGACCGAGCGCAGGACGAAGCGATCATCTGCCATGGCCGCGTAGCGGCTGAAGTCGAGCGGGCGGCCGATGCGGATGCCGACCCGACGGATCTTCGGAACCAGCTGGCCCGGCGGCTGGACCTCGAAGGTCCCGATCATCGCCACGGGGATGACCGGGACCCCGGCTTCCAGCGCCAGGCGCGCGACACCGACCTTGCCGCGGTAGAGCCGGCCGTCCGGGGATCGGGTGCCTTCCGGATAGATCCCGAGCAGGCGGCCCTGGCGGAGCACCCGGACCCCCGAGCGCAACGCGCCCTCGCTCGCCTTGCCGCCGCTGCGATCGATCGGGATCTGGCCGACGCCACTGAAGAACACCCGCTTGAACCACCCCTTGACGCCCGCCTCGGTGAAGTAGTCGCTCTTCGCCAGGTAGGTGACACGGCGGGGGACGACCAGCGACAGGAAGAGGTGGTCCAGGAAGGAGAGATGGTTGCCGGCGAGGATCGCGGGCCCCTCCGGGGGGATGTTCTCTGCCCCCTCGACCCAGGGACGCCAGAACAGTCGCAGGACAGGTGTCAGGAACACCTTGACCACCCAGTAGAACAAGACAGCTCCCACCTGGTCACCGCCGCACGACGACGGCCCGCCGGGGGCGCCCGTGGCCAGTCGCCCGTCTTCATCCGCCGACGCCGATCACACCTGGCCCGAACCTCCCACGAACCGTCCGGTCGGTCGGGCACCGGGGCGCACGCCGCCGGTCCACGACCCGCGGCCTCGCCGGGGTCCGCCACGGAGACCCCGACGATCCTTGCGACCCCACCGCACCAGGGCCGGGTCGCCCAGGGCCGGTCGCAAGGATGATGGGCTTGCTTGAGCCTAAGGAGAGGTCATCACGACGTCCACCGAACAGGGTCTACCCCGCTCGGCGTGTCATTCTCCGGTGCCGGCCAGGAAACCTGACGGCGGGCCCCCAGCCTCCCGCAGACCGCGCCTCGATCCCGAATGTCCCGCGCGCGTACCCACCCATCACCGATATCATCAGGCGGGGACTTTCCGTCCGGCGGCTCCTGCGCAGCGATGTTGCGCAGCGAGTGAGACACGCACGACCGTGGCCTCAGCCCGCGGACCGTGCGAGCATGCGTTTACCGGCGTTTTCCCTCCGCGCGTCGCCGGACCCGCATCGCGGCATGCGGGCGGGCGCGCGAGGCACGAAGGGCGGATCACGATGGCGGGTGTCACCGGTGCGGCCGTCCTCCCGGGCGCGGAACCGTTCGAGTTTGAGGGTGGGCCGGTCGGCGTGCTGCTGGTCCATGGGTTCACCGGTTCCCCGGGCAGCATGCGGCCCTGGGGCGAGTACCTCTCCGCAGTCGGGCTGACCGTCTCGTGCCCGCTGCTGCCCGGCCATGGCACCCGCTGGCAGGACATGGTGCCCACCACCTGGCCGGACTGGTACGCCACGGTAGAGACCGCGTTCCTGCGGTTGCGGACCACCTGCGAGCAGGTCTTCGTCATGGGGCTGTCGATGGGCGGAACCCTGGCCCTGCGGCTGGCCGAGCAGCACGGCGGGGATCTCGCCGGCCTCGTCACGGTCAATCCCAGCCTCACCACCGAACGGTGGCACGCGGCATTCGCCCCGTTGCTGAGCCGGGTGATCCCCGCCGTGCCTGGCGTGGCCGGCGACGTGAAGGCCGAGGGCGTGCCCGAGGTCGGTTACGACCGGGTACCCCTGCGCCCGTTCGCGTCGCTGCGCCAGCTGTGGGCGGTGACCCGGCCGGAGCTCGGTCGGATCGTCTGTCCGGTCCTCACCTACCGCAGCATCGTCGACCACGTGGTGGAAGCCAGCTCCGGCGCGATTCTGCTGGCCGGGCTGCGTGCCCCGGCCGAGGAACGGCTGCTGGAGAACAGTTACCACGTCGCGACGCTCGACAACGACCGAGAAACGATCTTCGACGGAAGTCTGGAATTCGTCCGGCGGCACGCGCCACGCGCGCTCGTGCCCGACGTGCCCTGCGGCAATGGCTGAGCGGTCACCGGGTTCAGGACCCGGCGAGCACCGGCCCTCGCCGGCGGACGGCGCCGTGCCCGAGGGGGCTCCCCTCGGCGGGCCGGGCAGCGCCCCCGCCGACGGCGGTGGCACCTCCGCGAACCGCGAGGAGCCAGCCGACGGCGACGGTGGCAGCGGCCTCAACGACGGCGGCGGCGACGGATCCGCGACAACCGCGGGGGGCGACGCACCGCGGCCCTCCCCGCGCTCCCAGAAAGCCGACGACGCCGCGTTCTTCGAACTCATCGCGCGCTTCGACGACGAGCCCGAATCCCATCGGTGGCCGGCGGCGGAGAATCTGGACGACACCCGCCGCCCCACTGTGATCATCCTACGCCCGCCGTTCGAGCCGGGTGGTCCGCCCGTATCGGAGGACCGGACCGACCCCCGGCCCGACCAGCTGCCGTTCCCGTCCGCGGGCGGTGACAGCGGCCGACGGGGACGCGACGGCACCGAGGACTTCGTCGTCGACCTCGGCGATCTGTCGGGTTCCGGCCAGGTCCCGGAGGGTCTGGACGACCCGGATCTGGACCCGGACGACGAGCACTACGAGCCGCCACCCCCGCCACCGCTGCCACGGATCAGGCCCGTGACGCGCTGGGCACTCGGTTCGATCGCCCTCGGTGTGATGTTCCTCGTCGTTCCGAACCTGATCGACTTCAACCAGTCCCGGACCCAGAACGTCGCCGGGGTTCTGCTGATCCTCGGCGGGGTCGGCACGCTGGTCGCGCGGATGGGAGACCGTCCGCCCACGGATTTCGACGGCCCCGACGACGGCGCGGTGGTCTGAGCGCGGCGTGGCAGCCGTCGTACCGGCACCGAAAAGGAAGGGCGTGGGGCGTGCAGTACCACGAAAAGGTCGAGGTCCACGGGCATCTCATGGACACGGGCGTGCTGGCTCGGGTTCTCGACGACGTGCTGGACTATGGCGGTGACTATCGGGTTGATCGTATCGAGCTGGGGCACAGCCACGATGACGAGTCCCACGCGGTCATCACGGTGGGGGCCGATTCACCGAGTCAGCTCATGCGCATTCTGATGCGGATCCAGGTCCACGGCGTGAACAAGATCGAGTCTGGCACGGCCCGGTGCGAGCCGGCCGACCGCGACGGCGTCTTCCCCCCGGACTTCTACTCCACCACCAATCTGGAGACCGTCGTCCACCTCGACGGCCAGTGGGTGCCGGTGGAGCATCCCGAGATGGACTGCGGCCTGGTCGTCTCGCACGGCCGGGTGCAAACGGTACCGGTCACCGACGTGCGCGCGGGAGACATGATCGTGTGCGGCGTGGACGGGGTGAAGGTCGTCCTACCGGTCACCGCCCACTCCAGCCGGGTCTACGAGGAGTACGAGTCCCTGGCCGCCCCGCTGCCGAGCTCCACCCAGCCGCAGGCGGTCCTGGCCCGGGCGATCGCCCGCCAGATCCGCGAGGTCAAGGCCGAGGGGTCGCAGGTGCTCTGGGTGGCGGGTCAGACTGTGGTGAGCACCGGGGCCGGGCCAGCGTTGATCGCCCTCGTCGGGGCCGGCTATGTCGACGTGCTGTTCGCCGGCAACGCACTGGCGACACTCGACGTGGAGGCTGCCCTCTACGGATCGCCGCTGGGGCTCGGGCCGCTGCGCAGCGGCCGGGTGCAGCGCGGCAGCGAGCAGCACATCCGCGCGGTCAACACGATCCGCCGGGAGGGATCCATCCGGGCCGCCGTGGAGTCCGGCGTGCTCACCCAGGGGATCATGCACGCGATGGTCAAGGCCAACAAGACCTTCGTGCTCGTCGGATCGGTCCGCGACGAAGGCCCGCTGCCCGACGTCCACACCGACGTCCTGGCAGGCCAGCGGGCGATGCGCGCCGCGCTGCGGGGGGTGGCGTTCGCCCTCATGATCGCCAGCGCCCAGTACTCCGTGGCCACCGGCAACATCCTGCCGGCCTCGGTCCCGGTGGCCTGCGTGGACGTCAACCCCTCGACGGTGCACGCTCTCACCGAACGCACCAGCGCGCACGCGGTCGGCGTCGTCGCCGACACCGGGCTGTTCCTCGAGGAGCTCGCCGCCGAACTGGTACCCGACTACCGGGCCTCCCCACGTAGCGGCTTCGCCGCGACGCGGGGACCCCTGTCATAGGGCGCCGTACGGGGTCTCCGTCGAATCGCCTTCGGCGACCCTCCTGGGATAGTCGTGGGGATTTCGGGTCAGAACCGGGCGAGGTCGGCCGCGCCCACGAGGCCCGCTTGGGATCCGAGCTCGGCGATGACGATGTCCGGCTCGGAACGGTAATCCCGCCCGGGCATGGCGGCCAGGAGGCTCTGCCGGGCCGGGCCGAGCAGCAGCTCGCCGGCGTCGGAGACGCCGCCGCCGATGACGAAGCGGTTCGGGTCGAGCGCGGCGACCAGCGTCGCCATACCCTCGCCTAGCCAGTGGCCGATCTCGGTAAAGCACCTGATCGCCGCCGGGTCCCCTTTGCGTGCCGCCTCGGTGACGTCCGGGCCGGTCAGCGCGTCGACGCCACCGCCACAATGCTCCAGCATGGGCATGGCCGCACTCGGATCCACGGTGGCGATGTTCTTCGCCAGCCGGACCAGCGCTCGCCCGCTCGCATACTGTTCCCAGCACCCTCTGTTACCACATCCGCACGGGTACCCGTCGGGTACCACCCGCATGTGGCCCATCTCGGCGCCGATACCGGACGCGCCTCGGTAGAGCTCACCGCCCAGGACGATGCCGCTGCCGATGCCGGTTCCCACCGTCAGGCAGACGAGGTCACGCCGGCCACAGCCGGCCCCGAAACGGTACTCCGCCCAGGCCATCGCGTTGGCGTCGTTCTCCACGACGACGGGCAGGCCGATGCGCGCCCCGACCTCGTCGCGCAGGGGTTCGTCGCGCCAGGCGAGGTTCGGTGCAAACAGGACGCGGGACCGGTCCGAGTCGACCCACCCGGCCGCGCCGATGCCGACCGCACGCACGGCGTGGTCGGCACTGAGCTCCGCGACGACGCTGGCGATGGTGTCCGCGACCTCGGCGGCCGAATGGCCCGGGGTAGGCCGACGCAGGGAGGTGATGATCGTCCCCGCGCCGTCCACGACGCCGGCGGCGACCTTCGTCCCGCCAACGTCGACGCCGATCGTCAGGCCCTCTATCCGGTTCTCCACCGGCAACGGGCCGGGGGCCGCGCCGGCACGCTCGGTGCGCGGAACCGTCAAGCTGCCCGGAATATCCAGATTCTTCGAACTATCGGGAGTAGCGATGCTCACGTGATATCGATCCTCTGCACGCGGGGTCTAAGCGCGGTGGCGGGTTGGGTGCCGGTGGTGTCCCCCGGCCATGGATGATCCCCAGATGCGGGGGGCGCCGTCTCGCGCCGTCGCGGCGTGGCGGGCCCCGGAGCGTCCTCCCCACGGGCACCGAGGGCGGCGCGGAACGCCGCGGTCAGGGATCCGGCAGCCGCGAGGAGATGGCCAACCACCTCGGGGCGGTCGCCGGCGAGGCTCGCCAGGAGCCGGCACAGCGGGCACACGGCGCAGGGCCAGGTGTGATCCGCGGGTCCCGGCGCCGGATCCACGTGGGGATCGGGTATCGACGCCGCATCGTCGGCAGCGGGTCCCGCCGCCGACGATGCGGGGGGACCGGGATAGCCGGGGGGCAGGTGCGAGGCGGCCCAGTCCCGCAGGGCGTCAGCGAGCAGGGCGGCTTCGACCGCGAGCGACCCGCGGCCGGGCGACGCGGACGGGCCGGTGGGAGGCGTGCCGGTGGGAGGCGTGGTGAAGTCGGGCCCGGCGCCGCCGGGCCGGCCCGAGGTGGACCGCTGCGTGGTCATACCCGCACCCACTGCTGCGGGTCCGGGACGAACGAGACGACCAGCCGGTCGTCACGCAGCCGGGCGGTGCTCACATCGCAGCGACGCAGCGCCGCAGGCAGCGGAACGGCCCGCCGATACGACCCCACGGTCACCACCAGGTCATCACCCAGCCGGGCCAGATCGATCTGGGAACCGTCGACGAACGGCAGCCCGAAGGACAGCGCGAACCCGTCCTCGGTGCGCTCCACCCGCGGCTGGCCGCTCGAGCCGATGAGCGGCTCCCCGAGAACACTCCCCGGATCGAGCTCACCGTAGGTCGCCGCGCCGAAGGCGGCCAACTCCTCCAGGCCGATCGGTTCGCCCGCCCGGTAGCCGACCGGGAGGACGGGGGTGGGCATGAAGGCCGCGGTGATGTCGGCGAGCTGCTCGCGGTGAACGGCGGCCCACCCCGCCCGCCAGGCGTCCGCGTTCGCCGACGGGAAGATCCGGTTGACGACGACGCCGTCCAGGGTGAACCCATGCAGCGACAGCGCCGTAAAGCTGCCGCGGGCCGCGGCGAGCGCCGAGCTCTCGGGGGTCAGCACCAGCCGGACGCTGGTGGTGGCGTGGTCGGTGAGGATCGCGCGCAGGTCGACCGCCGCCCGGTGCAGGCGGTTGACGGTGTCGTAGGCGGGGGCCGCCAGCGTGCTCCACCGGCCGCCGAGCGCCGCCGCCCAGCCGAAACCGGGTCGCAGCCAGCGCGCGAAGGCACCGTCGGGCGGCAGCAGCCGGCGGCAGTACCACGACAGCGTCTCGGGAAAGGCCAGCAGCCGCACCAGCGCCGCCGCCGAACCTCCGTCGACCACCACCAGGTCGTAGTTCTCACTGGTGAGGCCGTCACGCAGTTCGAGTAGCGTCAGGGTCTCGACGGCCCCGGGCAGGAAGGCCAACTCCTCCAGGTCGAACGGATCGACCTTGATGGCCGGCCAGGTGCCCGCCAGCACCTCGCGTACGGCCGGCCACCGGGTCTCGACCGCGCGGCGCAGGTCGACCTGCTGGCCGTGCAACCCCGGTTCAAGCTCGGTCGGCTCGGCGCCGATCGGGTGGTCGAGCGCGCCGGCGAGCCCCGCGGCCGGGTCGACCGACAGCACGAGGGTCCGATGACCCCGTTGAGCGGCGAGGATCGCGGTCGCCGCCGCCACCGTGGTGGTACCGCCGCCGCCCTTCCCCGTGAAGAGCACACACCGCACGTGCGCTCAGCTCTCGACGTACTTCTTGAGGTCCTTGAGAGCGGCATCCACGATGCCGCTCTGCACCTTCCGCCGGAGCAGACCAGGAATCTTGATCTTTGTCTCAGCGGTGAGGTCGTAGGTCACCTCGGTGCTACCGTCACCCAGGTCGCGCAGGGTGTAGCTGCCGTCCTGCGACGACATCGCCTGGCCCTCGACCATGCTCCAGACGACCTGATCGTCGCCCTTCCAGGTGTACTCGTTGACAAACTCGTCCTTGATGACGACGGCGTTGATCCGGAACCGGGCGCGCCGGGGACGGCCGTCCGGGCCCATGTCGAGGATCTCGGCCTCCTCGATCTGGCCGATCCAGGTCGGATACGCGGAGATGTCGACGATCGCCCCCATCACCGCGGCGGGCCGAGCGTTGATGACGATCGTCGATCGGGCGTGGTCCGCCATGGCAGACAGCACCTCCACATTCTTCGAGCGCGGCTGAAGAGCACGGCGTCGCCGGCCCACCGGCAACCCGGATCTCTCCGGGGCCCGGGAACAATCCCCGACCGATCGCCTGAGGCTACCGGAACACCGAGCGCGCCCGGCCGAGCGGCCGGCTACCACTCGAGAACGAAGGGCGTCCCCCGAGCCTGGAAATGTCCGACGTTCACGCAGCGTGTGCCGTCGATCTCCAGGCTGGCCGTCAACGGCTGGTGCACATGCCCGAAGAGCACGTAGCGCGGCCGGGTCGCGTGAATGGCCTCGAGGATCGCCACACTGCCGCGCTCGAAGCGGCGTGCCTCGATGTCGTAGACCAGCTCGGGGATGTGCGGGGGGATGTGGCAGCACAGGACGTCGACCTCGCCCACCGCGGCGACCTTGGCGGCGAAGGCGTCGTCGTCAATCTCGTAGGGGGTGCGGATCGGGGTCTGCAGCCCCCCGCCGACGAAGCCGAACCGCAACCCGCTGATCGTGGTGGTCTGCCCGTCCAGCAGGGTGACGCCGTCGCGCAGGTACTCAGGATACAGGTGCGGCAGATCGACGTTGCCGAAGGTCAGGTAGGTCGGGGTCGGGAACGCCGCGAACAGCACCTCGTACTGACGGCGGATGGCCGCCTCCACGATCTGCGTGCGGTCCCCGCCCAGGCTCGCCCACAGCGTCCGGGACCATGCCCGGGCCTCGTCGAACCGCTGGGCGTTACGCAGCTCGATCATGCGACCCACGGCCTCGGCGCCGAACAGGTCGCCCATGATGCCCCGGCCGTGGTCGTGGTAGTCGATGAAGAGAATGAGATCACCCAGACACACGAATGCGTCGGCCTCCTCGCCCGCCGCCGCCAGCGCATCCGCCCGCCCGTGCACGTCGCTGACCACGTGGACCCGCATGGCTGGAAGCTTAGGCGCCGACAAGGGCCCGTCGCCCCTACTCGAACGGCCCATCCGGCCGATGAGGGATGCCGCGCGGATCCGGGGCATACCCGGGACATGTCCCCGGCGGTCGCGCTCACCGGCAACGATCATCGGTCGGACGCCGTCGAAGGGAACCGTATTACACCCCGCAAGGTCGCAAACCGCCCGCCCGGAGGCTAACGTCTGATGCCCTGGCCTGGTCTTCCGTGCTTCCGTTGTTCCGTGGCGTCGTCCCCCCGGCGTGCACAAGCCATCTGGTAGGACTGGTAGGAGTAGCAGTGCGCGAGTACACCTCCCCGCCCCTGATCACCATCGCCGAGGATGCGACCCTGACGGACGCCGTGTTCCGCAACGCGGCGGCACATCCGGACAGTACGCTTATCCAGCACAAGATCGACGGCAAGTTCGTCGGCATGACCGTCCGCGAGTTCCGCGACCACGTCGTGGCCACCGCCCGGGGCTTCATCGCCCGCGGGGTGCGGCCCGGGGACCGCGTCGGTCTGGCGAGCCGGACCCGGTTCGAGTGGACGATTGTCGACTATGCGACGTGGCTGGCCGGCGCCGTCTGCGTGCCGATCTACGAGACCTCCAGCCTGGGCCAGATCGAGTGGATCCTGCGGGACGCCGGCGTCGAGGTTCTCGTGGTCGAAAACGACGAGCTCGCCGAGCAGGTCGCGCAGGTACGCGACGGCGTCCCCGCGCTGCGGGAGGTCCTCGTCGTCGAGCACGGGGCGCTGGCCGGTCTCGCCGTGGACGGCGCCGGCATCGCGCCGGAGCAGCTGACGGCGGCCCGGGCGTCCGTCAACGCCGACAGCCTCGCGACGATCATCTACACCTCGGGGACCACCGGCCAACCGAAGGGCTGCGAGATCACCCATCGCGCCCTGCTGTTCACCGCCGAGGCGGCCATCGCCACGCTGCCCGAGCTGTTCGCGCCCGGTGCGTCCACACTGCTGTTCCTCCCGCTGGCGCACGTGTTCGCCCGCATGCTCCAGGTGGGCGTGGTCCAGGGGGCGTTCACCCTCGCCTACACCCCGGACTCGCGGACCCTGCTGCCCGATCTCGCCAAGGTGCGTCCGACCTTCCTGCTCTCCGTGCCCCGGGTGTTCGAGAAGGTGCACGCCGGGGCGCGCCACAAGGCGCACGCCGAGGGCAGGGGCTGGATCTCCGATGCCGCCGAGAACACCGCGGTCGCCTACAGCCGGGCTCTCGACGGCGGCGGCCCCGGCCTGCTCCTGCGGCTGCGGCACCGGTTGTTCGCCGCGCTGGTCTACAGCAAGCTCCAGGCGGCGCTCGGCGGGCGGGCCCGCTACGCGGTCAGCGGCGGGGCACCGCTGGGTGAACGCCTCGGCCACTTCTTCCGCGGGATCGGGTTCACGGTGCTCGAGGGCTACGGTCTGACCGAGACCAGCGCGCCGGCCGCGGCGAACCGGCCGGGCAACGTCCGGATGGGCACCGTCGGCCAGCCCTTTCCCGGCGTGACGATCGCCATCGCCGATGACGGGGAGGTCCTCATCCGCGGTCCCCTGCTGTTCCGCGGCTACCGCAACAACGAGCTCGCGACGAAGGAGGCGCTCGACGCCGAGGGCTTCCTGCACACCGGCGACCTCGGCGACCTCGACGCCGACGGCTTCCTGCGGATCACCGGCCGCAAGAAGGAGCTGCTGGTCACCGCCGGTGGGAAGAACATCGCGCCGGCGCCGCTGGAGCACATCGTCCAGTCCCATCCCCTGGTCAGCCAGGCGATGCTGATCGGGGACCGGCGGCCCTTCATCGCCGCCCTCGTCACGCTCGATCCCGAGGCGTTCGACCGGTGGCGGTCCTCGGCGGGCAAGCCGGCCGGCGCGACGGTTGCCGACCTGGTCGACGACGCCGGCCTGCGCACCGAGATCCAGCATGCGATCGACGCCGCGAACGCGACGGTATCGCACGCCGAGAGCATCAAGAAGTTCGCGATCTTGCCGCAGGACTTCACGGTGGAGACCGGCGAGCTCACCCCGAGCCTGAAGGTGCGCCGCTCGCTGGTGCTCGACCGGTTCAGCCAGGCGGTGGAGGACATCTACGCCACCCCGCGCTAACCCCGTCCGGGCCGGCAAGCAGCGTGCGCAGGTCCTGCACGAGGACGTCCCACCGCCAGCGCAGCTCGACCCACGCCCGCCCCGCGGCACCCATCGACGCCGCCCGGTCGGGGTCGGCAAGCAGATCACCGACGGTCGTCGCGACCTGCGCCAGATCGGTACCGTCGATCACGATGCCGGTGCGCTGGTGCAGGACGGCGTCGGGGGAACCCCCACTGCGGCCGGCCACCACCGGCAGGCCGGTCGCCGACGCCTCGAGGAAGACGATGCCGAGCCCCTCGACTTCCAGGCCGGCGAGGCGGGAGCGGCAGGGCATCGCGAACACGTCGCCCGCCGCGTAGTGCGCCGGCAGTTCCTCCCACGGCGCCGAACCGGTCATGATCACATGCTCGGCGACGTCGTTCTCCCGGGCGAGCCGTTCGAGATCACCCCGCCGGGGACCGCCGCCGACGATCAGCAGCGCGGCGTCCGGCACGCGGCGCCGTACCATGGGCAGCGCCCGGATCAGCATGTCCTGGCCCTTGCGGGCGACCAGCCGGCTCACGCACACCACCACCCGGCGGCCCGTCAGCCCATGGCGTCGGCGCATCTCCTCGCGCCCGTGACCGGGACGGAACAGCGAGGGGTCGACTCCGCTGGGCAGCCGGGCAAAGGTGGGATGGCCGCCGAAGGCGGGCCGGACCCGGGCCCGGGTGTAGTTGGTCAGATAGGTGATGACGTCGGCCGCGGTGCCGATGCTGCGCAACACCTGACGCGCCCCCGGCAGCGCCGCCCAGCCGACCTCGTGACCATGGGTGCTCGCGACCATCCTGCGCACGGCCGTGTCGCGGCGCAGCCGGGCTCCGAGCAGCCCGAGCGGTGCCGCGGCGCCGAACCACACCGTGTCGCATCCCTCCGCCCGGGCGATCTCTCTGGCTCGGCGCAGGACGTCCGGTGTCGGCAGCATCAGCGACGTGGTGTGCCGCACGACCGGGAAGTTCTGTTCGGCGTCGAAGGCCGCGGCGTTCTTCCAGGCCGGGGCGTAGACGACGATCTCGCCCCCGGGCAGCCGCGAGGCGAAGTTGTGCACGTAGGCCTGGATCCCGCCGGGACGAGGCGGGAAATCGTTCGTGACGGCCAGCACGCGCATCCGCCCATATTCTCTCACGGTCCCACCGCGTTTTCCCACGGCCCCACCGGCGCCCGCGCCGGCCCCCCGGCCGGGCAGGCTAGCCGGCGCGGCGACGCCGCGGCGCCTGGTCCAGCCGCGGCGCCTGGTCCAGCAGTGCCGTCCGCACGTCGGCGAGCGGGGGCAGCAGACCGGCGTCGGCGAGCAACCGCAATGCCTCGGGCTCCTCGGCGTCCCAGCCGACGGGCGGGCCCGGCGCCGGGAGCAGGACGGTCATCATGCAGCCGGCGCACCTGACACCACGGGCGGTGCAGGAGTCACAGTCGATCAGCATCGTGCGCACCTTCCGGATCCGAACCGGTGGAGGTCGGCGACGACAGACAATCCGAGTACCGATCTCCCGACTTCACCGACGGTAGGTCCAGGGTCCGACAATTCTCGGCGGACAAGTCCCGCCCGACGGATCCCCTACCGGTCGAGGCGGGCCAGCAGAGCGGCCGAGGGTACCGCCCGGGCTCCGGCGGCGGCGCAGTTCTCCGCGACCTCCCGGTCGGAGGTGATGACGAAGACCAGGCGGCCTTCCGGTTCAATCCGCACCAGCCGGACGATCTCCTCGTCGGCGAGCTGCCCGGGCCGGCTGAACAGCACGCGCACCCCCCGAGGCATGGCGACACCCACCGGCCGGGCCACGACGGCGGTGGCATCGAAGACGACCGTGACCTCGCTGTCGGGATTGCGGCCCGCGAGCGCACCAAGTCCGGACAGCAGCCGCTCACGCTGGGCCTGCAGGGTGAGGCGGCCGTAGCCCCGCTTGGTCACGTTGTACCCGTCGATGATCAGATGGACCCCGGGGACGGCCAGCACCTCGTCGATCAGGGAGGGGTCGTCGTCCGGCCGCCCGCGGGCCCCGGCGAACGCCTGCGGGCCGTTACTCGGGCCGGCTCCGCCGCGAGCGATGAGATCCGCGGGCCTCGCGACCATCGTCGGGAGGTCGAGTTCGCGTCGCAGGCCGTGCGCCGAGGCGATCAGGGTGTCAAGGAGAACGCGCAACCGGGCGTCATCGACGCTGCGGGACTCGCGGCTGTCCCGGCGGGTGGAGGCGAGCGCGCTCTCCAGCTCCGCCACCCGGCCGCGCAGCCGCCGGGTCTCCGCCTCGGCATCCCGGCTGACGGCCAAGGCTGCGTCCCGGGCCGCCTCGGCCGCGGTCAGGGCCTCTCGCGTGGCGTCCTCGGCCCGCCGGATCCCGGCGGTGGACGAGCGCAGCCGCCGGCGAGCCTCGTCCGCCTCCGCCCGGGCCGCCCGCAACTGCTCGCGCAGTTCCTCCTGCTCGGCCGCGGCGATGCGCTTGCTCGTCTCGAGCTGTTCGGTGAGCCGCAGTATCGTCCGCTCGGCCTCGTCGACCTGGCTGCGGACCGCCGCCTCCGACGTGGACGCCGCAGCGACCTGGACCAGCTCCTGCCAGCCGGAGACCCGCAGCAGGTACGCGACCGCGGCGATCTTCTCGGGAGGCGCCGCGGGCGGCGGTCCGTCCGGCGAGCTGACGGCTTCGACAAGCTCGGGATGATGACAGCGGATCCACTCGGCGACCTGGCCGCGGAACACGTCACCGTCCACCGCCGCGGCCAGCGGGACAGCTCCCTGGCGGACGCGGCGGGAGGGCTTGAAGCGGCGCACCGCGACCAGCGACGGCGGGACCTCCGGCTCGGGAAGATCCGCCAGCGTCTGCTCGGCGAACTCGACAACATGCGCCCGCACCGGCGCCGGAAGCGGCTCACTCATGCGGCGAATCCGAGGGTGGCGACGAAATGTTCATCAACACGCGCACGACGGACAAACCGGGTGGGCCGTATCTCCAACGGCTCGTCCAACCGGCCAGACAGCAAGGCACGCGGGACTCCGGAGCCGACGGGGAGAACGATGACAGTACAGCACAGCTTATCGGGAGAGCTCAGGGCACTCACGGCCGCTACCGGCCGGATCGGTACGTCGGCGGCCTACGGCGGGGCGGGCATTGCCTCAGGTGAAAGTCGGCTTATGTAGCCTCGCGAGGCGCGCCCCTGGCTGCGCCTGAGAGGATCATCGTGACCGACCAGAACCCGCCTCACCAGCCCCCCAGCGGTGACGGGAGCCAGGAGGCGTGGAGGCAGCCGAATGACCCCTGGCACCAGCCCGCGGACGCTGGCAGCACCCCCGCCTCCGGTTCGCCCTCTACTCCCCCGCCGGCTCCGGTCCCACCGTGGGGAGCGCCCCAGCCCGGCCAGCCGAACCAGCCCGACTCGGAGGAGACACGCCTCGCCTGGCCGGGCACCGTCCCGCAACCGGGCGGGCAGCAGTGGGGCGGGCAGCCCAGCGGCCCACAGCACCCCGGCGCTGCGCCAGGGTGGGGACAGCCCGGCGTCGGGCAGGGCTGGGGACAGCCGGGCGGCTGGCAGCAGCCGGACCATCCCCCGGCCGCGGCTGCCGGGCCCTACCAGGGTGGGAGTGCCCCATACCCGGGGACGGTCGGCTACCAGGGCGGTCCCGACGCCTACCAGAACCCCCCTGCTGCTACCCGCCGCCCGGCGGGTAGCAGCAGGGCAGCCCGCCGCCTCCGCCCCGGCAGCGGACCAGTCCGCTGTTCATCATCGTGCCCCTCGCCGTGGTTGCCGCCATCGTGCTCGGTGTCGTGATCGCCCTCGCGGTGGGCGGCGGTTGACGACACCGAGATCGCCTCCCCACCGGCCCCGACGGTGACCGTGCCCGACCTCCCGAATACCACCGCGACCGCGACCCCGCCAAACGGAGTGCCGAGCTGCGTTCCGGTGACGCCACAGCACGCGCCGGCAGCCGGCACCGCGACGATCGGCGGCTCCGGCACCGCCGTCGGCCGGGCCACCTCCTCGGTCAGCGACTTCGAAGCCAGGGTCACCCTCAACAGCGTCTGCTCCACCACCGGCAAGGTGACCCAGTACGGCGACGCGCCCGCCCAGGGGCCTACTACGTCATTAACGTGACGGTCGAGGTGAGCCGCGGGTCGACGTCCGCCTCACCGTCCGATTTCTACATCCAGACCTCCGACGGCACCCGGTACGACGGCAGCTACGAGAACGTCGCGCCGCGGCTGTCAGTGTCGACTCTCAAGGCCGGGCAGCGGGTCCGGGGCAACATCGTCATCGATGCGCCACCCGGGCACGCCATCCTGAACTGGGAACCGCTGTTCGCCGTCGATCCACCGAAGTTCCAGCTCTGACCGCCGCGTAACCCTACGATCCGCCAGAACAGCCAGAACAGCCAGATCCGCGCCGGCCGGTACCCGGCTCAGCCGAGGGCGGCGCGGATCCGCTCGGCCACGGCATCGAGCTCGGCCGAGTCGGGGTTGTGGTCGGCGAGCCTGAAGTCGATCTGCGTCTCGTCCTCGATCGGCAGGAGATGCACGTGGACGTGCGGGACCTCGAGCCCGGCGACGAGCGCGGCCACCCGCCGAGGTCGGAAGGCCGCGTCGATGGCGCGGCCCACCGTCGCCGCGGCGCTCCACAACGCGACCTGGAGATCATCGGGTAGATCGATCCAATGGTCAATCTCGATGCGGGGAACGACCAGGGTGTGTCCCGGCCGGATCGGCGCGATCGTCAGGAACGCCACCACGTGCTCGTCGGAGTAGACGATGCGACCGGGAAGCTCGCCGTTGATGATCCGGGTGAAGACGCTCGACATGGCTGCAACCCTATCGACCGGGTCGTCCGGCGCGTGACGACAGCACCCGATGGCCGATGGCCGTTCACCCGGCCGTCGAGCCGTCACGTTTTCCGCTGAACGCGACGGTGGTGTGGAGCACGCTTCTCCGAAACCGTGCTCCACCCTCGCCGACCCGCCGGGAACCCAACCCCGTGGGAGCCCGGCCCGCCGGGATGTCAGACAAAGGGGCGCGCGAATCCCGCCGGCCCGACCGTCATCACCCGGAACTCGTTACCCTCCGGATCCTTGAGAACGTATCCGCTCTCCCCGTCGTCGTCGTACCGGGACACCCGGCGGGCACCGAGGGTCGACAACCAGCCGATCACACGCTCCGCGTCGACGGCGTAGAGATCCAGATGAAGCCGGTTACGGCCGGCATCGCGCTTCGCCCCGGGCCTGAGGAGGATCTTGGGTCCCGCGCCGGCCGGGTGACGCAGGATCACCCCGTCGTCACGCCGGCTCACCTCGTATCCCAATGCGGCGGACCAGAAGCGCACCATCACGTCAACGTTCGAACAGTCGACCGCGACCCGCGCCACTCGAATGCCGTTCGTCTCGAACCATGCCACCTGGACATGATTCCGCATTCGACGCACGCAGGCCTGCCGAGTTGGCCGCACGTTTGAGCACACGCCCCGACAGAAGCACCGGACTGCCCCGACGGGACCATAAACGGGACAACCGCGGCGAATTCTATGGCCAATACCGTCCCGTGGCACACCCAGCACCCTACGGATCAGGTATCGTTAACCATTTTCCACCGGCCCGTGACCCGGAACCTCCGTGACGACGTGCGGCGAGGCGGACCTGCTTTCGCCTCCGGGCCCGGCGGACAATCCCGGGCGTGAAACTGTCGGGGGTGGGGCCTACCGTGACGCCGTGCGCCCAGATCCCGCCCCGGACCGTCCCCGGCCGCCCCGGCAGGGCAGGGCAGGGCAGGGCAGGCTGGACGATCTCGGTCGCCCGCTGGCGGACGTGACCTTCGTCGTGTTCGACCTGGAGACGACGGGCACCTCCCCGGGAACCGACGAGATCACCGAGATCGGCGCGGTCCGGGTCCGCGGCGGCCGAATCCTCGCCGAGATGGCCACCCTGGTCCGGCCGGGCGTCGGCATCCCTCCGATGGTCTCGGTGCTCACCGGCATCACCGACGTGATGGTGGCGACGGCGCCGCCGGTCGCGCAGGTGGTGCCCACCTTCCTGGAGTTCGCCCGCGGTGCCGTTCTTGTCGCCCACAATGCCCCGTTCGACCTCGGCTTCCTGCGCGCCGCCGTCGAGCTCTGCGGCTATCCGGTGCCCGCCTGGGAGTATCTGGACACGTTGCGTATCGCCCGGCGGGTGGTCACGAGAGACGAGAGTCCCGACTGCCGGCTCACGTCGCTGGCCTCGCTGTTCCGCAGCCCGGTCGAACCCCGCCACCGGGCGCTGGCGGACGCCCGGGCCACCGTCGACGTGCTGCACGGGCTGTTCGAACGGCTCGGCAACGCGGGCGTGACCACCCTGGAGGACCTGCACGACTACAGCTCCCGGGTGTCGCCGGCCCAGCGACGCAAACGGCACCTGGCCGACGGCCTGCCGACGGGCCCGGGTGTCTACATCTTCCGGGACGCCGACGAACGGGCCCTGTATGTCGGCACCTCGCGTTCGGTGCGTTCCCGGGTCCGTACCTACTTCACCGCCAGCGAGCCCCGGACCCGGATGGCGGAGATGGTGGCGCTGGCTGAGCGGGTCGACGCGATCGGCTGCGCGCACGCCCTGGAGGCCGAGGTCCGGGAACTGCGGCTAATCGCCGAGTACAAGCCGCCGTACAACCGCCGATCCCGCTTCCCGGAGCGCTCCGTGTACCTCAAGCTCACCGACGAGCCGTTCCCGCGGCTGTCACGGGTACGCGCCGCCCGTGACGACGCGACCTATCTCGGGCCGTTCGGCAGTGTCCGCGCCGCCGACGCCGCCGCCGAGGCGCTGCTGGCCGCGGTGCCGCTGCGCCAGTGCTCCGGGCGCCTGTCCCCGCGCGTGCGCCGGCCCGCCTGTACCCTCGCCGACCTCGGCAGATGCGGAGCGCCGTGCGACGGCCGGGAGGACGTGGCGAGCTACGGCCGGCACGTCGCCGCCGCCCGAGCCGCCATCACCGGCGATCCGGGCCGAGTCATCGCCGCCTCGACGCGGCGCATCGACCGGCTGGCCGCCGAGCAGCGCTACGAGGAGGCCGCCGTCCAGCGGGACCGAATGATCGCGTTCGTCCGCGCGGCCGCACGTGCCCAGCGGCTGTCGGCTCTCACCGGAGTCGCCGAGCTCGTCGCCGCGGCCCCGACCGCCGAGGCCGGCTGGGAGCTGGCCGTGGTGCGTCACGGCCGGCTGGTGTCAGCGGCGAGCGTGCCGCCCGGTGTCGATCCGCGGCCCTGGGTCGACGCCGTGGTCGCCAGCGCCGAGACGGTGCGGCCACGGCCCGGCCCGGCCCCGTGCGCCTCCGCCGAGGAGACCGAGCGCATCGCCCGTTGGCTCAGTGGGCCGGGGGTACGGCTCGTGCGGTTGGAGGGCGAGTGGAGCTAGCCGGCCGCGGGCGCCATCCGCGCCGCGGCCGGATTCGGTGCGGCCCCCGGCCGGCCGGTACGTGCGTATGACGGTGACGAGTGGTTCCCGTCGGCCTGACGTGACGTCAGGCCATGACGTCAGGACGCCACGTACTGACGCCAGCTGCTCCGTCAGGTACTCCGTCAGGCCGGACGGCTACTGCCGGCCGCCGCCGGGTGGCTGCTTCTCCTCGACGAAGAACCCGGTCACGGCCTTGCCGGCGCGGCGCGCAAGCCCCTTGCCGTGACCGTCGCCGTGCCCGTTGGCCGCCGGCAGCTCGAACCGGTCCGTCGGGACGAGCGGATGGTCGGGGATGGGAGTTGGCTTCGGGCGGTGGTCCTCCACGAACTCCCCGCTGGGAAGCTGGCGGATGATCCCGGTCTCGATGCCGTGATGCTCGATCTCGGCGTCCTTCTGGTTGAGCGCGATGCAGATCTTCTTCGTCACCGCGTAGGCGATCGGTGGCACGACGATGAGCCCGATGCGGCCGGCCCAGGTCATCGCGTTCAGCGAGATACTGAAGGTCTTGGCGATGATGTCGTTACCGCCGGAGATCATCAGCACCAGGTAGAAGCTGATCGCCATCGCGCCGATCGCGGTCCTGGTCGGCGCCTCCCGGGGCCGCTGCAGGAGGTTGTGCGGCTTCGTGTCCCCAGTGAACCTGGCTTCCAGCGCGGGATAGAGCGCCGCCAGCGTGAACATAATGCCCGGCAGGACGGCAGTCGGCCAGAACACCGCGGGGAGGGTGTGTCCCCAGCCGCGCCATTCCCACGGCGGCATGAGCCGGGTCGAGCCGTCGAGGAAGCCGATGTACCAGTCCGGCTGGGAGGCCGCGCTGACCTTCGCCGGGTCGTACGGGCCGAACATCCAGATCGGGTTGATCTGGGCGAGACCACCGAGCAGCGCGAGCATCGCGAAGACCAGCATGAAGAACCCGCCGGACTTCACCGCGAACACCGGGAAGACCCGGTGGCCGATGACGTTGTCCTCGGTCTTGCCCGGCCCGGGGAAGTCCGTGTGCTTCTGGTGCCACAGGATGCCCAGGTGCGCGCCGATGAGCGCGAGCAGGACGCCCGGCACCAGCAGGATGTGCGTCACATAGAGCCGGGGCAGGAAGTTGACGCCCGGGAACTCCCCGTTGAAGACGAGGAACGACGTCCACGTCCCGATAATCGGGATGGACTGGGCGATCGAGGCCGCGATCCGCAGACCGGTGCCGGAGAGCAGGTCGTCCGGGAGCGAGTAGCCGGCGAAGCCCTCGAGCATCGACAGGGCGACCAGACCGATGCCGATCAGCCAGTTGGTCTCGCGGGGCTTGCGGAACGCGCCGGTGAAGAACACCCGGAACATGTGCACGACCATCGACGCGACGAAGACCAGCGCGGCCCAGTGGTGGATCTGGCGGAACACCAGACCGGCCCGGGTGTCGAAGCTGATGTCCAGCGTCGAGGCGTAGGCCCGGCTCATCTCCACGCCCTTGAGCGGGACGTAGGAACCGTTGTAGATGACCTCGGTGTTCGACGGGTCGAAGAACAGGGTCAGGTAGATGCCCGTCAGCAGCAGCACGATGAAGCTGTAGAGGGCGATCTCCCCGATCATGAAAGACCAGTGGTCGGGGAAGACCTTGTTCAGGTTGCGCCGCAGAAAGGCCTGGTTGCCGAACCGTTCGTCGAGCTCACGGTTGGCCTTCCGAATCGGGCTCGGCCGCTTGACGAACTCGGGGGCGGAGGCGGTGGTCATGAACGCTCCCAGAAGGCGGCACCGACGGGCTCGTGGTAGTCACCGTCACGGGCGTAGAGGAACCCGTCATTGTCCGCGGCGATGGCAAGCTGTGGCAGGGACCGGCTGGCCGGCCCGAAGATCGCCCGGCAGCCGTCCCGCACGTCGAAGACGGACTGGTGGCAGGGGCAGAGCAGATGATGGGTCTGCTGTTCGTACAGGCTGACCGGGCAGCCGGCGTGCGTGCAGATCTTGGAGTAGGCAACGTGGCCGTCGACGCCCCAGTCCTCCCGGCCCTTGCGGGGGCGGTCGACCCCCGGTGGCAGCCGGATGAGGATCGTCGTGCTGTCGGCCTTGGTCTGGATATCGGTCTTCGGCTGGTACGCGACGGTGCCGTCGGCCTCGGTCACCGGAACGGCCGGGAATACGGTCTCGATGCCGCCGATGGCGACGTCGCCGAGCTTGACGTAACGGCCGTCCTCCGTGACGAGGCGGGCACCCTTCACCCAGCTCGTGTGGTCGAGCTTCTTGCCCGGCTTGGCGTTCGTCAGGTTCAGCAGCGGCACCACGATCAGCCCGCCGAGCACGGTGCCAGCCCCGAGCAGGGTGCGGCGCAGCAACGGGTAGCGCGCGAGGCCGGTGTCGGCGAACCCGGCCGCGATCTCCTCCTCGGTGACGGCGATCTCCTCCTTCGAGGAGGCGAACGCGTGGCGCTCCTGCACGGCCTGCTCGTGCGGCATCAGCCGCTTGGCCCACAGGATCAGGCCGATGCCGAGCCCACCAACGGCGAGGCCCAGCGCGGCCCCGAGGGAGGGGGTGTAGTACGCCTTGTGCTTGTCACCGACGAAATTGGTGACGACGAACCCGACGGTGCCGATCACCGAGATCAAGAACCAGCCGGCGATCAGCCGCTCCGCCCGCCGCTCGGCCCGGCGGTCCACGTCCTGCGCGCGCGGCGGACGGACGGTCACCCCGCCGGCGGCCCGTTCCCCGTAGGTCGGCTGGATAACCCCCGCCCGCGGGCGAACGGCCGTGGTCCCGGGCTCACGGGTCGAGTCGGTCTGCTGGGGCGGCGTGCCCAGGGCCTCCGGGCCGTCCGGCGTCCCGGCCGGGACGTCCGGGCCGCCGGCAGACACCCCGGATCCCCCGGCGGGCTGGCCGGAGGTGTCCACCGGGTGCTTCGCCCTTCTGAAGATGCTGCTCATCGAGTCCTGCTCAGATTCATCGGCCGGTTCGCCCTGGTAGCCCGGGTAGTGCATACGCCGGTCCCTCGGGACGGACGGCTGGTCCGCACCGGAATCCGCCGGCCCCGGCGTTCCCGGGCCCGTCTGGTCACTCATACCTTCTGCCTCGCTCCGATCCACAGGCACACGCCCAGCAGGGCACCGACGCCCACCAGCCAGGCCAGCAGCCCCTCGGGCACCGGACCGTAGTTACCGAGGCTGTGCCCACCGGCGCTCGGCGTTTCCTTCATGTGCCTGATGTAGGCCGCGATCGCGATCGCGTCCTCCTCGTTGAGCTGGCGCGGGCCGAACACCGGCATCGACTCCGGCCCGGTCCGCATGGCCTCGACGACCTGCACTGGGGTGGACTCATTCAGCGAGGGGGCGAACTTGCCGTAGGTCAGCGGCGCACCCTGACCGACGGCCTGGTGGCACTGCGCGCAGTTGGCCCGGTACAACTCGCCGCCGTGCGACAGATCGGCGTCGTTGAGCGCCGCGTCCGTGACCTTCGGTATCTCCTCGCCGCCGCCAAGGCTCTGGATGTACGCGGCGAGCTGGTCGATCTGGGTCGCCGAGTAGATCGGGGGCTTGCGGTCGGCCTGCGCGGCGGGGGCGGCCAGCGGCATCCGGCCGGTCGACACCTGGAAGTCCACCGCGGCGGCGCCGACGCCGATGAGGCTGGGCCCGGTGTTCGTGCCCTGCGCTCCCAGCCCGTGGCAGGTCGAGCAGCCCTGCAGGTACAGCGCCCGGCCCTGCCGGACCGCCTCGTTGGCGTCCGGGGTCTGCGCGGCGTTGCCGCCCGGCGCGAGCACCGTCCACAGCACCCCCGTGGCCAGCAGGCCGAGAACCATGACCAGCGCGGAGGGCCTCCGGCGACGACGCGCGGGCGAACGGCGCCCGCCCGAGAACCGCTTCGTGGCGGCGACCGGCACCGAGGATCGCGACGCCGCAGTGCCCGACGCCAGGGTGCCCGGCGCGGGGGTGCCCGGGGCCGGAGTGCCCGACGGCGTGCCCGAGGATGACGAGGTGCCCGAGGATGCAGTCATGTCGCTCACTGGAGGAGGTAGATGGTCGCGAAGAGGGCGATCCAGACAACGTCGACGAAGTGCCAGTAGTACGACACGACGATCGCCGAGGTCGCCTTCTCCGGCGTGAAGCGCCCGTACATCGATCGGCCCAGCACCATCAAGAAGGCGACGAGACCGCCGATCACATGGAGCCCGTGGAAACCGGTGGTCAGGTAGTACACCGATCCGTAGGCGTGCGACGCCATCGTGAACTTGTTCTCGCTGAAGTACTCGTTCACCTGGCCGCCGACGAACACCAGACCCATGATCAGCGAGATCAGGTACCAGCGCCGTAGCCCGTACACGTCACCACGCTCGGCGGCGAACACGCCGAGCTGGCAGGTGACGCTGGACAGAACCAGGATCACGGTGAAGAACAACGCGTACCCGACGTGCAGCTCCACGGGTCCGTGTTCGGATCCGGCGGGGTCGCCGGTAGCCGGCGGCCAGTTGCCGCTGTTGACCGAACGGATCGTGAAGTACATCGCGAACAGGGACGCGAAGAACATCAGCTCCGATGACAGCCACACGACCGTGCCAACCGAGACCATCGAGGGACGGTTGGCCGTCGGGTGCGGTGGAGGAGCCTTCTCGAGGACGGGGGCTGAGGCCACGTCGGTCATTCTGGCACGGGACGGCCCACGCGCCACCGTAGGTTCGACGTTCGGTAGGACTACGACCCGTCGATGACCGCCCCGGATCATCGTGGCGGCTGCCTCGCGTGCCCGGCAAAGCCCTGCCGCAACTGGAAAAACGCAGGTCACAGCGATGTCAGTCGGCCTACGAACGATGCGGAGCGACAAGGCTGACCCGGCCGATGTTGCGTGCCTCACCCGCGACACACCGGCCCGCCAGCGCCGTTCGGCGGGCACAGTCGAGCCAACACGGACACCCCGACCGCGACGTGACGTGACGCCGGCCGGGCCTCAGCCGGACATCGCGGCGAGCGCCCGCAGGCCGTCCGCCGGCAGGGCGATGCCGCCCTCCGAGCCGGGATCGACCGCGAGCAGGAGATCATCGGACGGCCAGATCCGGCCCAGTGCTGCCACCTGGACCGTGCGGTAACGCGCCACCTCCGGCAGCGCCTCGGCCAGGCGTTGCTCAGAGGTGAACGTCGGGACGAACTGGGTGCCGTCCTGCCGTTCGGCCACCGGCAGCTGCAGGACGCTGTCGTCCTCCTCCGACAGATCGGTGATGTCGTTACCGAGGTCGGGCAGCAGGACCTCGGCGACGGCGAGATCGCCGAGCGCCGCTCGCTCGTCCTTACCTTCGGCGAGGCGGTGCAGCGCGGCCCGCGCGGCCGTGCCCTGCGCGGAGGGGACGCCGGCCGGGACAGCGGCGCCGGGGCGGATGCGGTCGGGACGTAGCTGGTCATCGGTCACGGGTGGCTCCCTGACGTGGATGAACGTGCTGACGTTGACGGGTGGGCGGACGTGCCGACACGGACGCGTGCCCTAGGTGTTCCGCCTACCCATCCCGCCGCGCGCGAACCGACTGCCCGCGGACGTGTCCGACCTCACCCGCGACCGGGGACCCGCGACCGCGACCGGCCGTGACCGTGACCGACTGCGATCGGCTGCGGCAGGCCGTGACAGGCCGGCGCCGGCCGAGTGGGCCGGTCAGGACCGCAACGCGAGATCCGCGATGAGGGCACGCCGGGTGGCTCCGGTCAACGGCGTCGCCTCGCTGTACTCCGGGTGTTCCACGACGATCTCGACCAGCACTTCGGGGTCGAGGAAGGCATCCCGGAGCGAATCGGTCAGCGCGAAGCGCACCATGTGCACGGAGACGGTCTCAGTGGTCACATCGGGATCCTCGTCAAGGCCGGGGATCTCCTCGCCCGCCACCCGGGTCCCGCCGATCTCCAGGGCGAGACTGTGCTGCAGCCCGGCAAGCCGCCCCAACTCCTCGCGGACAGTCTCCAGAACCGAGAGCTCGATGAACACCGTCGCCGTGAGGACGTGGCTGGAGGGCAGCAGGCGGGAGTACGCATCGATCTCGTGGGCGACGTCGGCGGAGGCGGTCAGCCGCTCGGTGTAGACCATCTCCTGCACCTGGTAGCGCAGCGTCTGCTCGTTTTCGAACTCGAGGACGACGATGTCCCCGACCCGTACCCGGCGTTCGGCGCGCACCAGGATCATCTGACTGCGCAGCCGCGGCCGGCGCTCCGCGTACGCCTGGTGGTCGGTGGTGATGTCGGCGATGGTCAGCGCCATCGTGCGATCTCCTGTCCGGAAATGCTGGGATCCGTGAACGGGCGAGCGGTCCAGGAACGGCCGAGGGCCCAGGAACGGCCGAGGGCCCACGGCGCGGGAGCGACGATACGGGCCGGGGTGGCGACGGGGACTACTGGCATCGCCCCGCCACCCCGGCCCGGTCGATCGAGAAACCCCGACGATCAGGCGTCGGCCGTCTCCTCGGCCGACAGCGCGTCGAGGGCCTTCTTGAACCGACCGGCGTGGGTCTTCTCCGCCCGGGCGAGGGTCGAGAACCAGTCCGCGATCTCCTCGAAGCCCTCCTCGCGGGCGGTCTTGGCGAAGCCGGGGTACATGGCAGTGAACTCGTAGGTCTCGCCGGCGACGGCGCTGACCAGGTTCTTCATGGTCGTGCCAAGGGGCTCGCCCGTCGCCGGGTCGCCGACCTCCGCGAGGAAATCCAGATGCCCGAAGGCGTGCCCGGTCTCGCCCTCCGCGGTGTCGCGGAACAGCGACGATGCGCCGGTCAGCCCCTCGATGTCGGCCCGGCGGGCGAAGTAGAGGTAACGCCGGTTCGCCTGGCTCTCGCCGGCAAACGCCTCCTTGAGGTTCTCGTGGGTCTTGGTGCCGTCAAGCTTCGGCATGAAGTGCTCCTTGTGGATGGGTGTTCACTATTGACCGGTCCTGTCCGCGCCGCGGGCCGGGCCGGAGCCGTTCGCCTGACAATCCGGGCACAGCCCCCGGAACTGCAGGTCGTACCCGGTGA
Organism: Frankia sp. CgKIO3; assembly: GCF_977946435.1. NCBI lineage: Bacteria > Bacillati > Actinomycetota > Actinomycetes > Frankiales > Frankiaceae > Frankia > Frankia sp. CgKIO3. Next base: position 30,349 of record NZ_CDWTMO010000006.1, read on the forward strand.
TGGCGAATCCCGAGCGGCACGCGATCTCCGCCATCATCCCGTCGGGGACGGGGTGATCAATGTCGACCGCCCGACGGCATCCGCCACAGACCACGTGGTCGTGACGACTCGTGTTGGCGTCGTACCGGGCCGCCGGGCCGCCGCCCAGGCGCAGCTCGAGCGCTCGACCGGCGGACACCAGCAACGCCAGTGTGCGGTATACGGTCGCGCTGCCGATCCCCGGGGACACGGTCCGCACCCGTTCGTAGACCTCGGCCGCGGTCGGGTGGTCGCGGGCCGCCGCCAGCACCGCCAGCACGGCCATCCGCTGCGAAGTGAGACGAAGATCGGTCTGGTTGTTCATAGGATCACGCCCGTCGTACGGCGGTGGAACGCTCCGGGCCGCCGGCGGCGGCGATCGAGGCGTCACGCGGTCCGGCCGGCATCAGGGTCCACCGACTGAGAACGAGTCTCAGTATTACTCCTGCGACGATCCGAAGGCAACCAGGGGTCTGTGATCCCGGCCCCACCCGGCCCGGCGAGGACCCGGCGGGCGACGCGACACGGGTCACGTCCGACGGTCCGCGGGAGGTAGCCTGCACGGGACAACTCTCACATGGCAGCGTCCACTTCCGAGGTGCCCGGATGTCCGGGGTACCTGGGAGCCCGAGGTGCCTGGAGGGCGGTCCGCAGTTCACCGCTGGCCGGCTCACCGCCGGTCGGCGATGGTCACCTCTCGCGAAAGGCCCGCGGACGACATGATCACCATCCTCGTCTACGCCGACCGAGCGGATGTGCGCGAACACGTCCGGAACGCGATCGGCCGTCTCCCCGCCGCTGGCCTCGGTCCGATTGAGTTCGTCGAGGCCGCCGACGCCCCCGAGGCGATCGGCGTGGTCGATCATTACGAGGCGGATCTGTGCATCTTCGACGCGGAGGCCACCCCCAGCGGCGGCATGGGGCTCTGCCGGCAGCTGAAGAACGAGGTCATCAACTGTCCGCCGACCATCCTGCTGGTCGCCCGCCCGGACGATCGCTGGCTCGCCACCTGGTCCCAGGCGGATGCGGTGGTCACCCATCCGATCGACCCGGGTCTGCTCACCGAGGCGGTCGTGACACTGCTGCGGGCGCGTGCCGGCGGCGCCGTGGCCCGTCAGCCGCTCACCGGCGCCCAGCTCGCCCACTGAGATCCAGGGCTTCCGAGATATGACCACCGTTAGCGCATCCCACTCCCACACCGGCCACTCCCCCGTCGGCGCTCCCCCCGCCGGGGCTCTCCCGACCGTCGAGACGAGCTGGCCGGAGCTGATCGGGGCGTTGCTGGCGGGCGAGTCCCTGGACTCCGCGCGCACCGCCTGGGCGATGCACCAGATCATGACGGGGGCCGCCTCGCCCGCGCAGGTGGCCGGGTTCGCGGTAGCGCTGCGGTCCAAAGGGGAGACGCCGGAGGAGATCGCCGGCCTGGTAGGGGCCATGCTGGCCAGTGCCACGCCCCTGATCCTGTCCGAGCAGGTACGGACCCGCGCCGTGGACACCTGCGGGACCGGCGGCGACCGTTCCCACACCGTGAACCTGTCGACGATGGCCGCGCTGGTCGTCGCCGGCGCGGGTGTGCCGGTGGTCAAGCATGGCAACCGGGCCGCGTCGTCATCCTGCGGCTCGGCGGACCTGCTCGCGGAGCTCGGTGTCGTGGTCGACCTGCCGCCAGCCGGCGTCGAGGCGTGCCTGGCTACGGCAGGCATCGCCTTCTGCTTCGCCCAGGTCTTCCACCCGGCGATGCGGCACGTCGGCGGGGTCCGGCGCGAGATCGGCGTGCCCACCGCGTTCAACATCCTCGGGCCGCTGAGCAACCCGGCCCGCCCCGGCGCGCAGGCAATCGGCGTCGCCGACGCGCGGCTCGCTCCCGTCGTCGCCGGGGTGCTGGCCGACCGGGGCACCCGGGCGCTGGTGTTCCGCGGCGACGACGGGCTCGACGAGCTCACCCCGGTGACGACGTCCGCCGTGTGGGTCGTCGCGGCCGGCGCCGGACAGCCGCGCCGCGAGCGGTTCGACCCCCGCGACGTCGGCATCCACGTCGCGGACCGCGCCGCGCTGCGCGGCGCGGACGCTCGTTACAACGCCGCCGTCACCCGGTCGGTGCTCGCCGGTGAGCCCGGACCCGTCCGCGACGCGGTCCTGCTCGCCGCCGCCACCGCCCTGGTCGCCGCGGCCGGCCCCTCCGACGCCCCCGTCACCGAGCAGATCGGCGCCGCCCTGCCCCGGGCGGCCGAGGCGGTGGACTCCGGCGCCGCCCGGGCCGTCCTGGAGCGCTGGGTGACCGCGAGCCAGGCCGCCGCCGCAGCGGTCGACACGGCGGCGGCCACGGCTCCCTGAGCGGACCTTGGGAAGGGGGACCCGCCCGACCCGGGCGGGATCAGTCCTCGGGCACCGGCGGGTGCCAGAAGTTCTCGAAGACCAGGCAGGTCACGAACACCACGACCAGAAGCGCACCGAGAACAATCAGCCAGACGCCGAAGACGAGGCCCATGGCCGCCGTCACCGAGCTGGCCCCGATGAAGAACGGGTAGTAGCTGCCCGGAGTGAAGTGCCCGAGCTCCCCCGCCCCGTCGGCGATCTCCGCATCCGGCAGGTCCTGCGGGCGCATGCCGATCCGCCGGCCAGTGAAGACCAGGTAGCCGCCGACGAGCAGGCCGAGCCCCGTGGTGAGGGTCAGCGCGGCCGTGCCGGTCGGGTCCTTCGACCAGAACCAGTACACCAGCGCGGCGGCCCCGGCGAACACCCCGAAGAAGTTGAAGATGATGCCTTCCACCTTCATGCCATGGCCGCCTTAACTGATCTCGGGAGTCGCGTGGTAGTCGACCCGGCCAATCGTGGCC
>NZ_CDWTMO010000006.1:33466-53812 GCF_977946435.1 Frankia sp. CgKIO3
GACCTTCGGGAACCAGAAGTAGGTGCCGCCGAAGGCGGCGAACACCACGGTCCCGAAGATGACGTAGTGGAAGTGGCCGACGACGAAGTAGCTGTCGCTGACGTGGAAGTCGATCGGCGGGCTGGCCAGCAGCACCCCGGTCAGGCCACCGAACAGGAAGGTCACTAGGAAGCCGACGCAGAACAGCATCGGCGTCTCGAAGGTGAGCTGCCCGCGCCACATCGTGCCGATCCAGTTGAAGAACTTCATCCCGGTCGGCACCGCGATGAGGAAGGACAGGAAGGCGAAGAAGGGCAGCAGCACCGCGCCGGTGACGAACATGTGGTGCGCCCACACCGCGACGGACAGGGCTCCGATGCCGATGGTGGCGAAGACCAGGCCCTTGTAGCCGAACAGCGGCTTGCGGGAGAAGACCGGCAGGATCTCGCTGACGACGCCGAAGAACGGCAGGGCGAGGATGTAGACCTCGGGGTGGCCGAAGAACCAGAACAGGTGCTGCCAGAGCAGCGCGCCGCCGTTGGCGGTATCGAACACGTGCGCGCCGAAGCGCCGGTCGGCCTCCAGGGCGAGCAGCGCCGCGGCGAGCACGGGGAAGGCGACCAGCACGAGGATCGAGGTCACCAGGAAGTTCCAGCAGAAGATCGGCAGCCGGAACATCGTCATGCCCGGGGCCCGCATCGTCAGGATCGTTGTGATCATGTTGACGGCGCCGAGGATGGTGCCCAGACCAGACACCGTCAGCCCCAGGATCCACAGGTCCGACCCGGCCCCCGGCGAGTACACCCCGTTGTTCAGCGGCGAGTAGGCGAACCAGCCGAAGGACGCCGACCCGTTCGGGGTCAGGAACCCGAAGATCACCGTCAGGCTGCCGAACAGGAAGAACCAGTAGGACAGCGCGTTCAGCCGCGGGAACGCCACGTCCGGCGCGCCGATCTGCAGCGGCACTAGGAAGTTCCCGAACGCGAAGGCGATCGGGGTCGCGAACATGAGCAGCATCAGCGTGCCGTGCATCGTGAACAGCTGGTTGTACTGCTCGTTGGAGAAGTACTGCAGCCCCGGGCGGGCGAGTTCCGCCCGGATCATGATGGCCATGAGGCCGGCGACGATGAAGAACACGAACGACGTGACGAAGTACATGACGGCGATGTCCTTGTGGGACGTCGTCCGCAGATAGCCGAGCAGGTTCGTCCGCCGGGGGATGTGGGGGGCCGGGGAGTCGGCGTGCCCGACACCCGGTTCTTGTACGAGGGTCACTGTCCACTCCCGGTGGTTGCGGTGGTGGCGGCGGTCCCGGTCGTCGACGCGGCCGGCGTCGCCGAGATCACCGCGTTCTCCCGGTCCGCGATGAACGTGTCGTACTCGGCCTGCGGCACGACCTTCACATAGAAGTTCATCCGGTCGTGGTCCGTCCCGCACAGTTCGGCGCATCGACCGATGAAGGTGCCGGTCTTCGTGACGGTCAGTTCGAACTGGTTCACCCGGCCGGGGATGACGTCCCGCTTGAACAGGAACTCCGGCACCCAGAACGAGTGGATGACGTCCGGCGAGCTCTCCACGAAACGGATCGAGCGGTTCTGCGGCAGCACGAGCACCGCCGGCTCACCGGGGCGACCGGTGACCTCGATCGGGTTGGCACCCTGCCGGCCGGATCCGGTGTCGAGGTACTTGAACTGCCAGTTCCACCGGAAGGCGATCACGTCGACGGTGACGTCGGGCTTCGACGAAAGCTTGGTGACCTCGGTCTCGTCCCGGGCCGTGTAGAAGAACAGCCCGGCCACGATCACCACCGGCACGACGGTGTAGAGCACCTCGACCGGCAGGTTGTAGCGCACCTGGCGGGGAAGTAGGTCGCTGCGTTTCCGGAAGGCGATGACCGCGTAAAAGATCATTCCCCAGACGAGCACACCGACGGCGAGCGCCGCGATCGCCGAACCCTGCCAGATGTTGAGAAGGCGCGGCGTGTGGTTCGTCACGCCCTCGGGATAGCCGAATGTGGGCCTGTCGCAGGCGGTCGCCATGATCCCCACGACAGCGAGCGCGGCACTGAGACGCAGGACACGCCGAAGCGGCCGGATGTGCCGCGTCCCGTGCACGCCGACCGCGGACACCGCGGCTGCGCGTGTGTCGGAGCCAGCCGGCGTCGTCGGCGTGTCCTCGACATCCGCGAGCGACGGCCGGGTCCGACCGAAGGATCTCCTCACCAGGTCCTGCCTCCCACGACGAGCGGGCCGCGGCCGCGGGGGCGGACAGCGTTCGTCCCCGCGCGCGAGACCCCCTGGAAACGCCATGTCGCCCCGCCGATCCAACCGGACGACATGCTGTCTTCGACACGCTGTAGATGGTGCGGCAGCAGCGTATCTCAGCGGCCGCGAACCTTCTCGCCTCAGGCCCCCGTCAGCGCCTGTGACGCACGCCCCTCCCGGCCGTTCACGGCGTACCGTTTCACAGGTGCCGGCCTATCTCGACCACGCGTCGACCACGCCGCTGCACCCTGCCGCGCGCGAGACTCTGCTAATGGCCCTTCAGGATGGCTGGGCCGACCCGGCACGGTTGTATCGGGAGGGCCGCCGGGCGCGCATGCTGCTCGACGCGGCGCGCGAGACCGTCGCGAGCGTACTCGGGGCCCGGCCGGACGAGATCAGTTTTCCCGCGAGCGGGTCGGCGGCGGCGCATCTGGCCCTGCTGGGCACGGCGGCGGCACGGCGGCGCGCGGGTGACGTCGTCATGGTCAGCGCGGTCGAGCACTCCAGCGTCCTGCACGCTGCGCAGCGGCATGAACAGGCCGGTGGACGGGTCGTCAGGGTCGGTGTGGATCATCTCGGCCGGATCGACCCCGCCGGCTTCACCCCCGTCGCCGGTACCGCCGTCGCCAGCCTCCAGCACGCCAACCATGAGGTCGGGACCATCCAGCCGGTCGCCGAGGTCGCCGAACGGATGCGCGCCGCCGGGGTACCGCTGCACACCGATGCCGCCGTGACAGTCGGCCACATCCCCGTCGACCTGGCCGACCTCGGGGTGGATCTGCTCACCGCGAGTGCCCACAAGTTCGGCGGACCACCCGGGGTGGGCGTTCTCGCCGTGCGCACCGGGACCCGCTGGCGCAGTCCCGGTCCCGTCGACGAGCGGGAGGGCGATCGGGTTGCGGGCTATCCGAACGTCCCCGCCGTCGTCGCCGCCGCCACGGCGCTGAGCGCCCGGGCGGGTGAACTCGCCGCGGAGGCGCCCCGGCTCGCCGGCTACGTGGCCGAGCTGCGCCGCCGGCTGCCCGAACTCGTCGACGGCGTGGAACTACTCGGCGACCCGGACCAGGCAGCGACGGTTCCGCACATCAGCGCGTTCTCCTGCCTCTACGTCGAGGGCGAGGCACTGCTGACCGAGCTCGACCGGGCCGGAATCGCCGTGAGCTCCGGGTCGAGCTGCACATCCGACACCCTGGCCCCGAGCCATGTCCTGGTCGCCATGGGCGCGTTGACGCACGGCAACCTGCGGATCTCCTTCGGCCGCGAGTCGACCCGGGCCGACCTCGACGCCCTGCTGACAGCGCTGCCCGCGGCCGTGCGCGCCGTGCGGGACCGGCTGGGCGCCGCCGGGCTTTGACGCCGACAATCCGATGACGGAACAGCCGCACACGGTCGACTCGCGAGGACGGCGCTGCCCGCTGCCGATCATCGATCTGGCCCGCGCCTTCGGCGGGATTCCGGTGACCGGCACCATCACGCTCTGGGCCGACGATCCCGCCGCCGGCGCGGACGTCGTGGCCTGGTGCCGGCTGCGGGGTCAGGAGCTGGTGGGCGTCTCCCCGCTCCCGGAGGGCGGGGAGGCGTTCGTCATCCGGCGGCTTGTATAATCTTCTGGCTCAGATTGTTGGCAAATGCTCGGCGATCTCGGTGGCGGCGTCGGAACCGTAGGCCTCGGTGAGACGCTTAAGCACCTCCGACGGCTCCACCGTGTACTCCTGGGTGCCGATCGTCTCCAGGACCAGGGTGGCGAGCAGGGAGCCGACCTGGGCGGAGCGTTCGAGCGAGAGGTCCCAGGACCGGCCGGCGAAGAACCCAGCCCGGAAGGCGTCCCCGACTCCGGTGGGATCCGGGGTGACGCGGGCGGGAACGACCGGGACCCGGATGGGGTCGCTCTCCGGGGCCTCGATGACCGCACCATCCTTGCCGTGCGTGGTCACCCGGACGCCGACCCTGGCCAGGATCTCCTCGTCCGACCAGCCGGTCTTGCTGGCGAGCAGCGCCTTCTCGTACTCGTTACAGAACAGGTAGGCCGCACCGACGACGAGCTCGCGGATCTGCGGGCCCTCCATGATCGCGAGCTGCTGGGAGATGTCCGCCGCGAACGGATATCCCCGCTGCCGGCATTCCTCGCTGTGGCGCAGCATCGCCCCGGGGTCGTTGGGGCTGACGATCACCATGTCCAGGCCGCCGAACCGCTCGGCGATCGGCCTCAGCTCGATGTCGGCGGCCTCACTCATCGCACCCGGGTAGAAGGACGCGATCTGGTTGAGGTCCTCGTCGGTGGTGCAGACGAACCGCGCGGTGTGCGCGATCTCGCTGACCCGCACGGAGGCGGTGTCCACGCCGTGCCGGTCGAGCCAGGAACGGTAGTCGGCGAAGTCCTCGCCGACCGCGCCGACGAGGATCGGGCGCAGGCCCAGCCGGCCCAGGCCGAAGGCGATGTTGGCCGCCACTCCGCCCCGCCGGATCACGAGCTCGTCGACGAGGAAGGACAGCGAGACCCGCTCAAGCTGGTCGGCGAGCAACTGCTCGGCGAACCTTCCAGGAAAGCGCATGAGGTGGTCGGAGGCGATGGAACCAGTCACGGCGATACGCACGATCAAGGAGCTTACCGGCCTGCCCCGAAGCCCGGAACCACCGGCTCGCGCTGGTTCACGCGCGTCATTACGGAGGCGTCAGATCGCGGTGTCCCGTGATTCCGGCGGCCCGCAGGCAATGGACCCGCAGGCAATGGAAACGACGGATACCGACACAAGCGGACACCGACACAACACATGCGGGAGAGCCCGGTCCGACGAACAAAGGTCGGACCGGGCTTTCCCGAACGTTCCGGTCTGATCAACCGGTCACCGAACCGCACCCCGGGGCTCGCGCCGAGACGCGGCCCGAGCAGGAGGTGCGGCCCGGTGCTCAGCGCATCAGTGGAACGAGTCGCCGCAGGCGCAGGAACCCTGGGCGTTCGGGTTATCGATGGTGAAACCCTGCTTCTCGATCGTGTCGACGAAGTCGATCGTCGCCCCGCCGAGGTACGGGGCACTCATCCGGTCCACCGCCACCTTGACACCGGAGAAGTCGAGGACGGTGTCGCCGTCGAGGGACCGCTCGTCGAAGAACAGCTGGTAGCGCATGCCCGAGCAGCCTCCGGGCTGCACCGCGATACGCAGCTTGAGGTCATCCCGACTCTCCTGCTCAAGCAGGGTCTTCACCTTGCCTGCGGCGGTGTCGGTGAGGACGACGCTCGAGGACTGCGTCGCGGGTGCCGTGGTGTCCTGAACGGTCATAGGGACTACTCCTGCCCTTGGTGGACGTGCCTGGCAAGCCAGGCCACTAGTTCCGGTTGACTTGTACGCAGGGCGCCGCCGACCATCCGGCGCACACCCCCCGGGCACGGCACTGCCACTGTGCCGACATCCATGCCCAACACCGTCGGCCGGGATCCGCTTCCTATGGTAGCGATGCCGGCGCGGGCCAACCACGTCGAGATCCCGACCATGCTTGGAGACGGTGGTCACTCCCGTTCACGTTAGTGACCTTCGTCTGGCCGCCAGCTGACCACGAAGAGCTCGGCATACGATGGCGCCGGGAGTTTAGAGTCTCATCGACCATTCGTGGACGGGTCCGGCGGGATCGTTCGATCGGCCGCCGCGGACGACGAGGCGGCCAGGCCGAGGGCCGGTCGACCGGAGGAGTGCCATGACCACCAACCCGGCCCTGCGGCGCGACCCGATCCCTGCTCGCGACCCGGCCCTCGACCGGGTCGGTGTGACTCCGTCACCGCTGGCTCTGCTGCTACTCGGACGCCAGGCCGACCCGGCCAGCGAGCGTGGCGTGGACTGTCCGGGTGAACTCCCCCCGGCGGCCGATCCGACCCTCACAGCCCGCGCCGCGGCGGCGAAGCGGGCGCTGGGTGATCGGGCGTTCATCCTCGGGCACCACTACCAACGCGACGAGGTCATCGCTTTCGCCGACGTGACCGGCGACTCGTTCAAGCTGGCCCAGCAGGCCGCCGCGCGGCCGCAGGCCGAGGCGATCGTCTTCTGCGGCGTGCACTTCATGGCGGAAAGCGCCGACATCCTTACCGGCGCGCACCAGCAGGTGATCCTGCCGGACCTTGCCGCCGGCTGCTCGATGGCGGACATGGCCACAGCCGAGCAGGTCGAGCAGGCCTGGGACGATCTGCTCGACGCGGGAGTCGCCGCCGGCACCGTTCCAGTGAGCTACATGAACTCCTCGGCCGCGATCAAGGCGTTCACCGGGCGCCACGACGGGACGATCTGCACGTCGTCGAACGCCAGGCGCGCGCTGGAGTGGGCCTTCGGCGAGCGCGGGGGCGCCCGGGTGCTCTTCCTGCCGGACCAGCACCTCGGCCGCAACACCGCCATCGGGGAGCTGGGGATGAGCGAGCAGGACTGCGTCGTCTACGACCCCCGCAAGCCCTCGGGAGGACTGACCAGCCGGCAGCTGCGCGAGGCGAAGATGATCCTCTGGCGGGGTCACTGCTCGGTACACGGCCGGTTCACCCGCGATAGTGTCGACGAAGTCCGCCGCCGGATCCCCGGGGTGACGGTGCTCGCCCACCCGGAGTGCCGGCGGGAGGTCGTCACCGCGGCCGACCTCGTCGGCTCGACCGAGTACATCATCTCGGTCGTCGATGCCGCTCCCGCCGGATCGGCGTTCGCGATCGGTACCGAGCTGAACCTGGTGCAGCGGCTGGCGACGAGGCACCCTGACCAGACCGTGGTCTTCCTGGACCGTACGGTGTGTTTCTGTTCCACCATGAACCGGATCGACATGCCCCACCTCGTGTGGGCGCTGGAGTCCCTCGTGCGGGGTGAGACGGTGAACCGCATCACCGTTGACCCGGACATGGCCACCTATGCCCGGAAGGCTCTCGACCAGATGTTGGCGCTGCCCTGATGGCTCTGCTGAAACGACGCGGCTCCGCCGGCTCCGATGCCGGCTCCGGTCCCATCGCCGGGGATCCGATCGCCGAGCAGGTGGAGAGGGCCGAACAGGAGAAGGTCGCCGATCCGCGGCGCACGGCGGCCAAGGGCCGACCCACGCCCCGCCGGGCGGAGGCGCGGGCCGCCCGTACGAAGCCCGGTGGGGCGCTCGGCGCCCCGGCGAACAAGCAGGAGGCGCGGGCCGCGCGACGCAGGCAGAGCCAGGAGTACCGCGCGGCGATGATGTCCGGCGACGTCAGCCGGCTGCCACCGCGTGAACGCGCGCCCGAGCGCGTGCTGGCCCGCGACTTCGTGGACACGCGGATCAACGTCGGGTCGTTCTTCCTGCCGATCGCCATCGTCTACTTCGTCGGCGGATTGGTCCCGAACGCATCGATCAAGCTGGCCGCGACCCTGCTGATGCTGCTCGGGATCGTCGCGGTCGTCATCGACTCGCTCCTGCTCTCCTGGCAGGTGAGCCGGCGCGTCGCGGAGAAGTACCCGGACTCCCGGGTGCGGGTGCGGGCCTACGCCGTGCAGCGCGCGCTACTGCCGCGGCGCTGGCGACTCCCCCGCCCGCGGGTCTCCCGCTCCGGCCCGCGCCCCTGATCGACAGTCAGGGCCGACGGCTAAGGTCGTCACGTGAAGCATCGACGTCTCGGGCGCAGCGGCCTGTCGGTCAGTGAGATCTCCTACGGCAACTGGATCACCCATGGTGACCAGATCGAGGCGGATGCGGCGACCGCCTGTGTGCGTGCCGCCCTCGACGAGGGCATCACCACATTCGACACCGCGGACGTCTACGCCGGTACCCGCGCCGAGAGCGTCCTGGGCGAGGCGCTGCAGGGCGTGCGCCGGGAGTCCTACGAGCTGTTCACCAAGGTCTACTGGCCCACCGGCCCGGGCGAGAACGACAAGGGCCTCGGTCGCAAGCACATCATCGAGTCCGCGCACGCCTCGCTGCGCCGTCTGCGCACCGACCACCTCGACCTCTACCAGGCACACCGGTACGACCCAACGGTGCCGGTCGAGGAGACCCTGCGGGCCTTCGATGACCTCGTCCGCGCCGGCAAAGTGCTCTACGTCGGCGTGTCCGAGTGGAGCGCCGAGCAGATCAGCGACGCCGTCCGGCTGGCCGGCGAGCTGGGGCTGGACCGCATCATCTCCAACCAGCCGCAGTACTCGATGCTGTGGCGGACCATCGAGGCCGACATCGTGCCCGTCAGCCGGAAGGCCGGGATCTCCCAGATCGTCTGGTCGCCGATCGCCCAGGGCGTGCTCACCGGCAAGTACCTGCCCGGTCAGCCACCGCCGACCGGCAGCCGGGCCACCGGTGGAACCGGTTCCACCTTCATCTCCCGGCTGCTGCGCGACGACGTGCTGACCGCGGTGCAGGAGCTGCGGCCGATCGCCGCGGACGCCGGGCTGTCGATGGCGCAGCTCGCCGTCGCCTGGGTGCTGCAGAACGACAACGTCGCCTCAGCGATCATCGGCGCATCCCGGCCGGAGCAGGTACGGGAGAACGTCAAGGCTGCCGGCGTGACGCTCGACGCGGTGCTGCTCGATCGGATCGACGACGTGCTCGCCAAGGTCGTCACCCGGGCCTGACCCGGGCCTGGCCCCGGGCCCGCCGGCTGCCCCGGATCGAATCGGATCGGATCGGATCAGCCAGGTTGGTCGTCGGCCGGGTCGGTTCGGCGGAAAGCGGAGGCCAGCGCCTGCCAGGTCCGGTCAAGATCGGCTCCTGGCAGGTAGCGGCCGTCCAGTTCGAGGATCATCATGCCGTGCGCGGCGGCCCACAGGGCTTGCGCGAGATAGGGTTCCCCGGCCGCCCGGTAGAACGGCTCCCCCGCCCAGTCCTCGACGTCGGCGCTCAGTAGCCGACGGTTCAGCGAATCGGCGGTGACCAGGCGGTAGAGGTTCGGATGGGCTCGGGCATAGCCCCGGTACGCGGCCAGCAGGGCCGGGACCACCTCCGCGGAACCGCTGCGGTCGACCACGTCGTGGAGCAACTCCCCGATCTCCATGAGCATGGTCTCGATCAGCTTGGCCTCGAGCTGCGGCTTGCCCGCGAGATGCTTGTACAGCGACGGCGCCCGGATACCGAGGAGATCACCGATCCGGCGCATCGTCAGCGCCCCCGCCCCCTCGGTCTCCAGCACCCCTCGCGCGACCGTGATGATCTCGATGACCCGCGGCGAGACGGGGCCCAGGACCGGGCGGGGCGCGATCCTGGGCAACGGCAGCTCGCCGGCCGGCCGCACCTCCGCCACCGACCGTGCTCCCCGCGCCGGCGCCGACCCGGATTCCGCCCGCACCGGTGAGGTTGCCGTCCCTGTGTTCACGCCGGCGTGATCACGAAGACGGGATGGCGGGGCGCGATCCGACGGATCTCCTCATCGGACGAGCCCGGCCCGACCCCGTCGAAGAAGGCGCCGACCTCGGCCTTCCACCGCCGCAGGTAGGCCCGCAGCACGGCGACGCTCGCCGCCGGATCCAGCTCGATCGCGGAGTAACGCGTGCGCGACCGGCCACGCAGCAGGTACAGCTCGCCCTGGGCCACGCGCAGATTACGCACCCACTGGCCATGCCCTCGCGCCGAGACCAGGTACTGCTGCCCGTCGAAGATGAGCAGGTTCACCGGGGTCCGGCGCGGCTCGCCGCTGATCCGGCCGCGTACCTCGAGGATCCGGCTGCCCAGGAGGCTGATCCCCGCCCGGGTCAACGCCGCGACGGCGCGGTTGGCCACGTTACGAGTGAACCATCCGGGGGCGAGGTAATGCGCTTCAGCCGGAGTGGACGGGTTGTTGTGCTCGGTCAAGATCTGCACCCTCTCTGCCAACCGGAGCGGCCCGGCGCCGGCCTAAGCGATCTCGATGGTTCGGCCGGCCGGACCACACCGGACAGGACGACGCCGCTAGCCAACACTGCCAGCTAACGCCGTTAGCCGAGACCTCTCGTCAAGAGGTAGTTTGGTCGGCACGAATCGGGACCGGCACCGGTCGGGACCGGCACGGGCGGAGGCGGCTCAGGTCACCGGGCGCAGGCTCATCGGCCCGTAGATGCGACGGCCGGCATCGAGGAGCGTCACCTGCGCCACCCCCGCATCGAGCAGGTCACGCCAGGTCTCCCCGAGCCACGTCTCAGCGTCTCCCTGGCTGGTGAACGACTCGGAGGTCGAGTCCCCGCCGACCATCGTGATGGTGCCGTCATCGCCTTCGTAGCGCCAGGTCCAGGTCATGAGTGTGTCCTTCCCACCCGGGCGGCCCGCGCTGGAACCGCCGGCCGTGATCGGCCAGTGCGCCGGCCGGTCGCCCCATCCAACCGCGTGCACCCAGCCGACGCGGGACTCCCGACCCCACCCCAGGGCCGATGATCCATCGTGGCACTGGTCGACCGGCCCGCGGGCCCGGGTCCGGTCGGCCCGTGCTACTGGCGCGGTCGGCGATACCGGCGCCAAGATGTCGTGAACGCCGGTAACGTCAGTTCTGGTGGATGCCCGGACGGCACCGCGACCACCACGATCGCGAAGCCGGCGTCACCGGTCATCGCCGGTCGCGAGAGCCGGCGGAGGTCCGCACGGTGAGCACAGCCGCGTCGAAGGCAGGTCCGCACGACAGGCACGTCTGCGTAAGCAGTACGTCGGTACAAGGAGGAAGAACCCGCGTGGGAACGACCGTCTACAACGCAGCGGCCATCGTGGCCGAGTCCGTGGAACACGAGGACGCGCCCCTGACCTGGTGGGCCGCCGCGCTCGTCACCTTCGCGGCGATCTTCCTGCTGGCGGTGGTGCTCACCCTCATGACCCTGTGGGAGCGCAAGCGCCACCCGCACGTCTGAGGTTCCGGAGGCCACGGAGCCTGGCAGGCTTGAGAACCCGGAGAGGCGGAGACCCCGGGGGATCCGGGGCGCAACGGGATCCGGGAGACGGAACACGATGAAGGTGACGCTGCTCGGCACCGGCTCGGCGGACGGCTGGCCCAACCCGTGGTGCGACTGCGCATCCTGTGCCTGGGCCAGGGAACACGAAGTACGCGGGCAGACGGCCGTTCTGATCGACGACGCCCTGCTGATCGACTGTGGTCCCGACGTGCCCCGGACCGCTGCCCGGCTCAGAGTACGCCTGTCGGGGCTGCGTTATCTGCTGATCAGCCACGCCCATCCCGATCATCTGGGGCCCGAGAGCCTGATGTGGCGCTCGTGGTCGACAGCCGCGGGACGGCCCCTCGACGTGGTCGGTCCGCCGGCGGCGCTGGCGGCGTGCCGGGAGTTCCTGGCTCGCTGGGAGCGCTCCGATCCGGACCGGGACGGCTCGCCGCTGCGGCTGATCGCCGTGGTGCCCGGGGGCACGCCGACGGCACCCGGGCCCCTGCGCCTCGGCGGGGACGATCGGCAGGCCGCGGAGGACCGGGGATCCGCGGAGGATCAGGAGTCCCCGAGCGATCGGGGTTACCTCGTTCGACCGGTCGCCGCCCGGCACGGTGACGCGAGCATCGGGCCGGCCGTGCTCTACGACGTGACGGCGCCGGACGGTGGACGCCTGCTGTACGGCTGCGACACCGCGGCGCCGCTGCCGGCGGAGACGCTCGAGGCGATCACCGGCCGCGCCTACGACGTCGTGTTGCTGGAGGAGAACAACGGCGACCGGCCGGGGTTCGGCGAGCACCTTGACCTCGACACCTTCGGTCAGCTCGTGGCCGAGCTGCGCCGCCGCGGCGCCGTGGTGCCGAGCACCCTGGTACTGGCCGTTCATCTGAGTCACCGCAACCCGCCCGGCGACGAACTGGCCCGCCGGCTCCAGCTCGCCGGCGCGCTGGCACCGGCGGACGGGACCGTCTATGACATCGTCCCGGCCGCCCGGCGGCAGCCACCACAGCCGTCTCAGCCAGCACAGCCACCACGGGCACCAGGGCGGTGGCAGCGCCCGGTGTTCCCGGCACCACACCGGGTCCTGATCACGGGGGGTGCCCGGTCGGGGAAGTCGGCCGAGGCCGAACGCCGGCTGCTCGCCGAACCGGAGGTGGTCTACGTCGCGACATCGGCGCCGCCTGATCCGGCCGACGCCGAGTGGTCCGAGCGGATCGCCGCACACCGGCGGCGGCGCCCGGCCGCCTGGACGACCGTGGAGACGGTCGATCTGGTCCCCCTGTTGCGCTCTCCCGGACCACCGCTGCTCATCGACGGTCTGGGGCTGTGGGTCGGCGCCTGGCTGGACCGTCCGGACGAGTTGCGCATCCGCGCGGAGGAGCTCGTTGACGCCTGGCGGGCCACCGGCCGCCGGGTCGTCGCGGTCACGGACGAGGTCGGTTCCGGAGTCGTTCCCCCGGCCGAGGCCGGCCGCCGGTTCCGCGACGCGCTCGGCCGTCTCAACGCCGATCTCGCGGCCGAGGCCGACGAGGTGTGGCAGGTGGTCGCGGGCATCCCCCTCCGGCTGCGACCGTTCCCGCACGAGCGGTCATAGCGTCCTCACGGGACGAATCCTCCCGGGAGGAAGTCGTAGCAATAGAGCCCGGCCGAGCAGGCCACGATGAGACCGGCCAGTTCGGTCGCGGGAAGCCACCGGCAGGACCGGGCCGCGCCCTCGAAACGCATCATGGTGGCGCATCGCCAGGTCGAGGTGTCCCAGATGCGCAGCGCGCCGTCGCCGCCCGCGGTGGCGAGCCACGCCCCGTCCGGAGAGAAGGCCGCGTCGCGCACGGTGTGGACGTGTCCGATGAGCGTCGCCACCGCCGCGCCGTCGCTCACCCGCCAGACCCGCACGGTGTGGTCGGCTCCCGCGGAGGCCACCAGCGCGCCATCCGGGGAGATCCCCACGCCCAGCACGTTGTCGGTGTGGCCGGTGAGCACAGCCCGCTGCTCCAACGTCGCCACGTCCCACAACCGCACGGTGCGGTCATTGCCGCCCGAGGCCAGCCATCTGCCGTCCGGGCTGACCGCGCAGGCCTGCACCGGACCGCGATGACCCGCCTGATCAACAGAGCCCACCAGACCGCGGGGATCCTCGGAACCGCTCGACGCGGCAGCGGTGGCGGTGGCGGCAGCAAAGGTGGCCAGCCACTCGCCCCCCTCGGTCTCCCACATCCGCAGCGAGCCGTCCCCGCAGGCCCCGACGAGCCAGGAACCGGTGGGGTCGACAGCGAATCCGTAGATCTCGACGTCGGCCGTCAGCACGGCCTGTACCGTCGCGGTGACGGGATCCCACAGCCCGACCGCGTTCGTGTCCACGGGTACGACCGCCCAGGAACCGTCGGGTGCGGCCACCGACCCGCGGGCCTGCTGGACACGACCGCCACTGCTCGCCGCGCCTGGCTCTCCCGTGGCCAGATCCCAGGCGGTCGCGGTGCCGTCGTCGGAGTAGGCGACGACCAGGGTGGGCGCGTCCCGCCCGCGGGGGACCACCACGGCGCAGCCCCGCATCGCCTCGTCCCGGCCACTCGCGGCGGGCTTGGGCAGGGTGACGTCGGTTGCCCACAACCGGATGCTGCCGTAGCGGCCCGCGGCGGCGACCCATGATCCGTCCGGGGAGACCACGCACGTGCGGCTTCCGACGGCGCCGACCAGCTCCGCGCGATGGGTGCCGCGCTCGGCGTCCCAGAGCCGGATCGCTCCCTCCCAGCTGGTCGTCGCCAGGAGGCGGCCATCCGGGCCGACCGCGGCGCACCGCACGGACCCGGCACCATCGCTGATCACGCGGTCCTGCCGGCCGGCGGGCATTGACCATCGGCGGACTGTTCCGTCCTGCCCCGACGAGCCGAGCCAGCTACCGTCTGGAGCGACGGTCAGCGAGAGTACGGATCCGGCATGGCCCGTGAGGGTCAACCTCGGGGCTCCGGTCGTCGCATCACAGATCCGGATGACGGAGTCGTCACCCGCGACGGCGATCCAGCTTCCGTCCGGCGCCGGCACGCAGCAGCGCCGCGCCGGAGACGGGGACCTGAAAGACAGAATCTCCGCTCACAACGTCCCAGCGGATCAGGGTCCCGGCCCCGCCGGCCGAGATGATCCCGGCCCCGTCAGGAGTGAAGGCGCAGGTGTTGACCTCGCCGGCAGGCCCGGTCAGCACCCGGGGCTCGGGCCGGTCCGGCGAGGCTGCGGCGGTGATGGCGGTGACGGCGGTGACGGCGGTGACGGCGGTGACGGCGGTGACGGCGGTGACGGCGGTGACGGCGGTGACGGCGGTGACGGCGGTGACGGCGGTGACGGCGGTGACGGCGGTGACGGCGGACAGAGCGGCGCCGTCCGCCTGCCCGTCGTCGAGACTCCGAGCATCCCGAAGACCAGAAGCATCCCCAAGAGCCGGGGCATCCCCGAAAGCCGGGACATCCCCGAGATCCGGCACGTCGACGGGATCGGGCGCGGTCCATAGGCGGACCGTTCCGTCGGCACCGGCCGAGGCGATGGTTCTCCCGTCCGGCGCCACCGCGCAGGCCAGCACCGGACCGTGGTGGCCCGTGAACACGGCACGGGATCGTCCCTCCGGGACGTCCCAGACGCGAACCGTTCCATCGCTACCGGCCGATACCAGCCAATCGCCGCTGGGAGCAACGGCGAGCCCGTGCACCCACCGCCGGTCGCCACCGAAGGCGCGACGCAGCGCCGGATGCGGCTGGTCGGGCAGGGACCAGCGGTTAGCCAGGCGAGGTACGCCGACGTACCGGTCCAGCTGCGACCGGGCCGCCGCGAGCTCGGGCCGTTCGTCGAAGCGGCTGAGCACGACGGCGCCGAGGGCCTCCGGCGGGTCGGTGGGGGCCAGCAGATGCGCGCTCTGGGCGACGGTCCGGCTCAGCACCGCCAGCACGGGATCGGTGGGCAGAGCGGAGGTGGCGATGGCCAGATCAGCCTCGAGCGCCACCGGGCCGAGGTGCGGGCGGGCGAGTTTGGCGAGGGTCCATCGCAGGTCGTGCAGCAGGGCGGCGACCTCGTCGGTCCGTTCCGCTCCGGTGAGATGACGGACCAGATAGGCCCAGGCGTATCCGGCGGAGTCGGGCAGCAGCCACCAGGGCGCCGGCATCCGCGACGGTCCGGCGGTGGCGGTCCCGGTGGCGAGAAAGGCGGTGTAGAGGGCATCGCACAGCAGGACGTCGAGTTCACGCAGCCGTGCCGGGCCGACCCGGACCCGCAGATAGGTGCGAAGCACATCCTGCAGGAGCAGGGAGGGTGGCGTCTGTCGATAGGCGACGACCAGGGACAGGTCCGCGAGCTCCTGGCAGAGATCGTCGACCTCGTCCGGATCGAGGTCACCGGTGGCTCCCCAGTACGCCTCGAGTACCTCCCGGGGAATCTCGACGTCCTCGGGAAACACGGCGAGCTCGAGATAACGCTCCAACCGATGCCCGGTGAGCAGCCCAAGGCTCGCCCCCAGGGTCACCTCCACGGCCTCGTTCCGGTCCGCCGCCCGGCTGACGTCAAGCCCGGTCGGACCGCGCCACTCGAGGCGACGCAGCACCCGCTCGACGGCCCGCGGCACGGTCATCCCATCCCGAATGTGCCGCACCAGGGTCCGGTTCACCAGGCTCAGCAGCATCGGCCACCGACCGGTGACGACCAGCAGCCGCGCCGCGGCCTCCGCCGGCACACCACCGCCGACGTCCCGCAGCAGCAGCGCCATCGCCTCACCGTGGGCCATGGTCGGCATCTCAACCATGCGGGCCCGGGGAGCAAGGTCGCGCAGCCGCGTGGTGACCAGCCGCACCGTGTTCGGACCGCCCTGCAGGAAGGGGCGGAGCTGGGCGCGTTCCCACACGTCGTCGACGATGAGAAGCCGGGGCTCGTCGCCGAGCAGCGTGCCGAGATGAAAACCGGCCTGCTCGGGATCGGAGAGGGCGGGACGAAGACCCGAGAGCGCCTCACTGAGATCATTGACCCGGTCGGCGAGGTGCGCGCCGCCGAGCGACTCCCCGATCGTCACCCACAGCACGCCACCGCCGAACCGCCTGGCGATCTCCGGACGCCGACAGACCTGCTGAGCCAGGGTCGTCTTTCCGATTCCGCCCGTTCCGTACAGGACGACCGGTGCGTCCATCACCCCGCCCGCCGACGCCCCGGAAAACCCCGACGCCCCGGAAGACCCCGCGTCGGCCGCGGGCGTCGCCCCGGCGAGCACCTGCGCGAGAACCGCGGAGGTGAGCGCCGGCCGGGCAACGACACCGCCGCGATCCGCAGGCACCATCCATGGTCGACGCGGTCGTCCCGGCACCGCCTGGTCCACCGCGGTGGACGGCCCCGCCAGGAGCGACCTGCCCGCGGCCGCCTCTCGGCGCTGGCTCTCCCGCAGCTTCACCAGGGCGTCGAGGACGGCGGTCTCCAGGTCACCCGCGTTGCGGAAGTCGGTCGTGATGATGCCCGATTCCCGCAGCCGGGCACGGAAGCGCTTCTGGCGAGCGGGATGCAGGTCGTCGACGAAGTCTCCGAACGGCACCTCGGCGTAGTAGTCGAGGAGGAACACCAGGCGGGGGATCCCGGCGGCGGTTGCCGTGTCGAACTCCAGCTCGGTGTACGAGACCTGCGGCCGGCCGGGCACCGGGGAGCCGTAACGGAAGCCGATGAGGCCGATGTAGACATCGGACGAGCGGACAGCGCGGATGCAGAACTCCGCCGGATCGTCGTCGCGAGCCCCGAAGTACGCCATGTCGATGACCCGGTCCCCGGCCAGCGCGACAGCACGTTCGGCCGCCGCCACGAACGAGCGGTCCCGCGGAAAACGACGCAGCTCAGCGGTGTGGCTCAGGAACACCCGGCGTTCGTGCCCGCCCGCCGCTCCCCCGATGGGAACGGCCGGCACCGGCACCGCGGGCGCTGACACATCCGGCAAAGTACCCGATCTCAACAGCCCGCCGCCTCCGCAACCGGCCTTTGCCAGCCACGCCGGCAAGGACCAACCGTCCCGGCCGCGCCGATCGGCACAATCATGCGGTACGGGGACCGCTGGGAGATACCTTCGCGGGGATGTGGTGCGTTGCCGACCGAGCGGATCAGGTAGTAAGGATCCCGTGGATCCCGATGCGTCAGGCAGCGCCGTTCCCGCCGTTCCCTCACTGGACTCCGACGCGATGGCGGCGGCTCGCCAGCGGCAGACCGAACTGACCAAGCCACCCGGGGCGCTGGGCCGGCTCGAGGATCTGTCCATCTGGCTCGCCGGCGCACAGGCGACCTGCCCGCCCCGTCCCTTCGCCCGGATCCGGGCGGTCGTGATCGCCGGCGACCACGGTGTCGCCCAGGCCGGGGTGTCCGCCTTCCCCAGCGACGTGACCGCCCAGATGGTCTCGAACTTCGCCGCGGGCGGCGCGGCGGTCAACGTGCTGGCCCGCCAGGTCGAGGCCGCCGTGCGCGTGGTGGACGTGTCCGTGGACACCGCGCGGCCCCTCACGCCGGGCGGGGTGGATGGATCGGCCGCACCGGAGCGCTATCGGGTGCGACGGTCGAGCGGACGGATCGACCGCACCGATGCGCTGTCGGTCGCGGAGGCGGACGCCGCGTTCGCCGTCGGCCGACTCATCGCGGACGAGGAGATCGACGCGGGCGCGGACCTGCTTGTTCCCGGCGAGATGGGGATCGGCAACACAACCCCCGCAGCTACCATCGTGGCGCTGCTGTGCGACCGGGAGCCGATCGAGGTGGTCGGCCGCGGGACGGGGATCGACGACCAACGCTGGATGATCAAGACGACCGCGATCCGGGACGCGATGCGGCGCGGCCGGCTGTTCACCGGCGACGCGCATTCGGTGCTGCGGGTCGTCGGTGGAGCCGATCTGCTCGCCCTGGCCGGGCTGCTGGTGCAGTCCGCCGTGCGACGGACGCCGGTCATCCTCGACGGTGTGATCGTCTGCGCGGCGGCGCTGGCCGCAGAGCGGATCGCCCCGGGAGCAAACCAGTGGTGGGTGGCCGGCACCCGGTCCACCGAGCCCGCCCAGGGAATCGCACTGGACGCACTCGGTCTGACCCCCCTGGTCGACGCCGGCCTGCGTCTCGGGGAGGGTACCGGTGCGCTCCTCGCCGTTCCGTTCCTGCGGGCGGCCCAGGCCACGCTGGCCGAGATGGCGACGTTCGACCAGGCCGGTGTCAGCGGGAAAGCCGAGGTCGGCGGGGAAGCCGAGGTCAGCGGCAGCCAGGAGGACTCGGGCCCCGCGGCCGGTGCCCCGTGATGCTCGAGGCGAGAACAGCATTCACGCTGCTCACCGTCCTGCCGCTGCGGGGCCCGGAGCACACCGACCGGCGGCTCGCGGGCCGGGCGATGGCCCTGGCACCCTTCGTCGGCCTGGCCTTGGGGCTGCTTGCCGGCAGTGCGGTGTTCGCCACCCGGATCGTCACGGCGGTTCCCGGTCAGCGCACCCAGACCCTGCTGCCGGCCGTCGTCGGCGTCGCGGTGCTCGCTCTGGTCACCCGGGGCCTGCATCTCGACGGGCTGGCCGATCTCGGGGACGGGCTCGGCGCCTGGCGAGCGCGGGGCAGGGATCGCGCCTTGGAGATCATGCGCGAGTCGACCATCGGCGCCTTCGGAGCGATCATTGTCCTGTTCGTGGTGCTGCTTCAAGTCGGGGCCCTGAGCACGACGATCTCGGCGCATCGCGGCACGCTGTCGATTCTGGTCGCCGCGATGACCAGCAGGCTCGCGGCCACCCTGGCCTGTACCGGCGCCATCCCGCCGGCTCGGCCGGATGGCCTCGGTGCGCTGGTCGCGGGAACCGTGCGGACCCGGGACGCGGTGCTGTCCTTCCTGGCTGTCTGCGCCGTCGCGGCGCTGGCCGGACTGCTGGACTTCGACGGCGGCGACCCCGGCCGGGCGCTGCGAGCGGTCCTCGCGGTCTGGGTCGGGACAGGCGTCTCGTTCCTGCTCCGGCGGTATCTGCTCACGCGCTTCGGCGGGATCACCGGAGACATCCTCGGCGGGCTTATCGAGATCACCGCGGCGGCGACCCTGCTCGCCATGGCCATGACGATCCCGACGCCCGTCCTGCACGCCCTCGGCCTGCACTGACAGCGCGGCGGACGCCGCCCGCTGGAGTCCGCCGGGCAGGCCTGCCCGGCGGCTGGGCTACTTGGGCGAGGACCCGACGAACGGCGGCCGGACAACCGTCATGGGACTCGGACGGCCCCGGACGTCGACGTTCACCGCGTCGCCCGCCTGCACGGACCGGTCCAGCAGGGCGAGTCCGATCCCCTGGCGCAGCGTCGGAGAGAACGTGCCGCTGGTGACCTCACCGACCGTGGCACCAGCCGCGGAGGTCACGGTCATGTGCGGACGGGGAATCGCCCGGCCGGTGGACCGCAGCCCCCACAGCAGGCGGGAGGCGCCGGCGGACCGCTCCGCGAGCAGGGCGTCGCGTCCCCAGAAGCGATCCTTGTCCCAGCCAACGGCCCATCCGGAGCGGGCCTGGACCGGCGTGATCGACAAGGAGAGGTCCTGGCCATGCAGCGGATACCCCATCTCGGTCCGCAGCGTGTCGCGGGCGCCGAGGCCGACCGGCACGACGCCGAGCGGCTCACCTGCCGCGAACAGCGCATCCCACAGCGCAGGGGTGTCGTCCCAACGGGGCAACAGCTCGTAGCCTCGCTCTCCGGTGTAGCCCGACCGGCACACGATCACCGGGTGGCCCTTCCACTCCGCGTCGACGAAACTCATGTACGTCCCGCCGGTGGGCAGGCCGAGGGCGCCGAGCAGGTCGGCGCAGGCCGGTCCCTGGACCGCCACCACGCCGTACCCGGTGTGCAGGTCGGTGACGGACACGCCCGCCGGCGCCGCCGCGGCAAGGCGAGCGACGACCTGTGCGGTGTTCGCGGCATTCGGGACGAGGAAGACCTCCTCGCCGGAGTACAGGTAGGCGATCAGATCGTCGACGACCCCGCCGGTCTCCCCGCAGCACAAGGTGTACTGCGCCTGGCCGGGGCCGATCCGGCGCAGGTCGTTGGTCAGGCAGGCGTTGACGAAGGCGGCGGCGCCGGGGCCGGCGATCCTGGCCTTGCCGAGATGGCTGACATCGAAGATCCCGACCGCGCCGCGGACCGCCTGGTGCTCGGCGAGCACCCCGCGGCCGGCGTACTCGATCGGCATCTCCCAGCCACCGAACCCGGCCATCTTCGCGCCCAGCTCGACGTGCCGGTCGTACAGCGGGGATCGACGCAGCTCTGGGGATCGACGCAGCTCTGCCATGGCCAGCAGCCTAGTT
>NZ_CDWTMO010000007.1:0-34579 GCF_977946435.1 Frankia sp. CgKIO3
AGCGAACGGAGCCCGACGGCCCCCGGCCCCATCCCCTTTCCGCGCTCACCCCTCTCATCAGGAGCCATGATGACCACGACGCCGACCGTTGCCCCGCACGACCCGACCGTCGCCCGTCACGACCTTTCCGATACCTCGGTGCGGTATCTCGATCTGCTTCGCACGACGCTGACCTGCTCTCTCTGGGATGGTCGGGACGGCGGTGCGTGGGAGCCGCGCACCGGCGCGAAGAGGATGCTGGTACGAGCCTTCCGCAGCCAGGGAATGGAAATCGTCAAGAGGAGCGCACCGGGCGCCCGGACCGACGGCCGGGACTGGCCGCGGCTGGCGCTCACGATGACCGGCGACCACCGGATGCGCAACCTCCAGGAGTGCACCGAACGAGTCATCGTCGACGGCGTCCCAGGCGACCTCATCGAGACCGGGGTCTGGCGGGGCGGCGCGTGCATCCTTATGCGCGGGGTGCTCGCCGCCTACGGCGTCCCCGACCGCACGGTCTGGGTCGCCGACTCGTTCGCCGGCCTGCCCGCGCCCAATCCGGGGCGCTACGCCGCCGACACCGGCGACCGCCACCACGAGTACGCGGAGCTGTCGGTGTCCCTCGAGCAGGTGCGGGACAACTTCCGCCGCTACGGCCTGCTCGACGATCAGGTCCGCTTCCTGCGCGGCTGGTTCCGGGACACCCTGCCCACGGCGCCCATCGAGCGCCTCGCGGTCCTGCGCCTCGACGGCGACACGTACGAGAGCACCACCGACGCGCTGACGGCGCTTTACCCGAAGCTCTCCGACGGCGGCTTCTGCATCGTCGACGACTATGGAGCCGTTCCCGGCTGCCGGGCGGCGGTCGAGGACTACCGGGCCGCCCACGGGGTGACCGAGCCGATCATCGAAGTCGACTGGACCTGCGTCTACTGGCGCCGGAACGAGCCCTAGCGGTCACGCTGAGCTGGTCCGCAGTCCGCCGGCCCCGGCGGAGAGAGGAGGAAGGGGATGGCGGAGGAAGGAGTGGCAGTGCGGCAACGACCGTGGGCGGTACTGATGGTGTGTACCGGCAACGTCTGCCGCTCGCCCCTGGCCGAGCATCTCGCCGCCGCCCGGTTCAGCGCCGCGCTGGACCGGATCGGCCTCGGCGCGGCCGGCGCGCCGGCATCCGGCGGGACCGGGGGTAACGAGCCCTCGTCCGAGGGATGGCATCCACCCGGCCCCGCCGGGGATCTTCTGGTGAGCAGCGCGGGAGTATGCGCCCGGGCAGGTGAGGCGATGTATCCCCAGGCCGCGGCGATCCTGGCATCGCGAGGGCTCGACCCGTCCGGCTTCCGGGCAAGGTTGCTGACAGCGGACCTGGTCCAGGCCAGCGATCTGGTGCTGTGCGCGACCCGCGCACACCGCTCGACGGTGGTGGGCCTTGTGCCGCGGGCCATGCGCCGCACCTTCACCCTGCGCGAGTTCGGACGGTTGACCTCCGGAGTCCGCCCCGCCGACATCCCCCCGGGCGGGGCACGGGTGGCCGGGGAGTACCTCGCCGCCACGGCCTGGCGGATCCGGGCCGCCGGCCGCGCGCTACCGGCCGCCCTCGACGACCTGGCCGACCCCCTCGACGGCGGTCGGGAGGCGTTCGAGAACTGCGCGCGGATGATCGAAGAGACGTTGTCACGGCCGATGGCCCTGCTGGCGGAGGCGTGTCACGAGCCACTGGCGGCCGCGCCTACGGACCCCGCAGGCCCGGCAGGCCTCGCGGATGTCCCGGTCGACCGGACCCCGGCACCGGGATGAACATCCTGATCGGGAACCGGTGGCTGGCCGGCTTCCTCGACGAGACCCCCCTGCCCGGCCACTGCCGGATCCGCCCGGACACCTGGGTGACGCTGTTTCCCGTGGACGGTCAGTTCTTCGTCAGGGCGGGCAGCGGCCGGGCCCTCGCCGCCTACACCCGCGAGTTCGGCATCCGCGCGGTCGCCCGCAAAACGGCCAGCCGGCTGCGGGAACGCGACCGCAACCAGCGTTACTTCGGCGTGGGCCTGGGCACCCTGGTCGAAGCCGTCCCACCCGCTGGTGGGGCGGCTTCGCGGACGGGAACGACCGTCGCTTTCGTCGCCCCCTGCCACCCGGCGTGCATGGAACGCGTCGTCCTGCATCAGGACCTCGTCCGCCCGGTCGGGCCGCCCGGCCCCACCGGCGCTCCCGCTCCCGCCGACCCACTCGGCTTCGTCAGCCCCGATCCACCACCGCGATCCGCGATCGTCTACCGGGCCCGGCCGGCGACCGCGTTGCCGGTCGTGGACGACACGCTCATCGGCTGGTCTCCGATGTCGGGAGCACCGGTGGATCCCGGTGCCGTCGATCGTCTCGTCGCCTGGCTCGCAACCGAGTGGACCGGGGCCCGACCCGGGGATCGCCCACTCGCCGGGATCAGTCCGATCACGGAGAGCACCCCGCGCCATGGCCCGCCGCCCGCGTCCGGACGACCCACCGCTGTCCTGTTCGGGTTGGGACACTATGCCAAGACACAAATCGCCCCGCACGTCCGTGATCACCTCGACCTCGTCGGTGTGCATGAGATCGACCCCGTCCAGCTGGGCGCCCGGCGACCGGACCGATGTTCCTGGGACACCGCGGCGCTGCTCCGGGACGGGGAGCGGGCCGACGTCGTCCTCATCGCGGGCTACCACCACACGCACGCGCCGCTGGCCCGGGAGGCGCTGCGGCTCGGCTCAGTGGCCGTCGTCGAGAAGCCCGTTGTCACCACAGAGGACGATCTCGACCGGCTGGTGAAACTCCTTCACGCCGGCGGGCGCCTGTTCGCCTGCTTCCAGCGACGCCACAGCCCGATGAACGCCTGGCTGCGCTCCGACCTGCGCCTAGCCGACGGCAACGAGCCGCTGATCTACAGTGCCGTGGTGTACGAGGAACCGCTTCCCCGCCGGCACTGGTACCGCTGGCCGTCCTCACGCACCCGGCTGGTCAGTAACGGCTGCCACTGGATCGACCACTTCCTCTGGCTCAACGACTTCGCGCCGGTCCGCCGGAGCACGGTGGCCCGCTCCCGCACGGACACCTTCACGGTGTACGTCGAGCTGGAGAACGACGCGGTCCTCTCGCTCGTGCTGACCAGTGCCGGGGGCAGCCGGCACGGTCTGCGGGAACAGTCTCAGCTGCGCGCGAACGGTGTGACGGCCACCATCGTCGACGGTTCGCAGTACACCGCGGAGGCCGGGTCCCGCATCCTGCGGCGGCGGCGAGTCAACCGGCTCAACAGCTACCCGGCCATGTACCGCGACATCTGCGAGGGCATCGTGGCCGGCGCCCCGGGCGAGGACGCAGGGCAGATCGCCGCCGTCGCCGCGCTCACGCTACGGCTGGACGCCGCAGCCGGCGGGGATGGGCCCGAACCCTGATCCCCGGGATCAGGGACGTCACGGTCCTGGTGCCGGCGGCGCCCGGACCCCCGAATCGGACCGCCATCACGGGCCCGGTGCGACCGCCACGCCGTCGACCGCCATCAGGAGGCCGCAAGGTCGGCCGGCACCCGGCGCCCGACCGCCCGCCGGGCTGCCGGTCCCGCCGCCGACGGACGCGTGGCCACGACGGCCTCGACCGCCGGTGCCACGATCGGGGAGACCGGGGACTGTGCCGCGCAGGTGTCGACCGGTCCCGCCACGGCGCGCGGCGCGGTCCCGGGATGGACGGCAAGCCGGCTGCCCCATTCCCGCAACCAGCCGACGACTCGTTCCCCGGCCATCGGACGTGACACGAAGTATCCCTGGACCTCGTCACACTGCCAGGCGGCGAGAGAGGCCCAGGAACGCTGCGTTTCGACCCCCTCGGCGACAATCCGTAACCGCAGCGCATGCGCCAGGGAGACCGTGGACCGCACGATCTCGGCCGCGGCCGGATCGCGGTCGAGGTCACGCAGGAAGGTCCGGTCCAGCTTCACCTCGTCGGCCGGCAGTTCGCGCAGGTACGACAGCGAACAGAACCCGGTGCCGTAGTCGTCCAGGCTGACCCGCACACCGAACCGGCGCAGCCCCGCCAGGGTTCCCTGTGCCAGCTCCCGCGCCACGATGAGGGAGTCCTCGGTGACCTCGATGACGAGCGCCGAGGGCGGGAGCCGGTGCCGGGCGAGCGCGGCCCGCACCACGCCGACGAAGGCGCAGTCGACGATGACCGACGCGGGGACGTTCACCGATACCGCGAGCGGGGCACCCCGGCCGTGCCAGCGCGCGCAGTCGGCCAGGGCCTGGTCAAGGACCTGCACGGTGAGCTTCGGCATCAACCCGGCGCGTTCGATCTCCGCCAGGAAGGCGTCGGGCGACCGCACGCCGTCGACCGGATGACGCCAGCGGACGAGAGCTTCCACACCGCTGATCCGACCACTGCGCAGATCCGCCTTGGGCTGGTAACTCAGTTCGATCTGGCCGGAGTCCAGCGCATGACGCACCTCGGCCCGCAGCAGCAGGCGGGCCCGGTTGATCGGTGGATGATCGCGGGCGTAGACGGTCTGCCCGTGACGGCCCCCCTTCGCCAGGTACATCGCCTCCTCTGCATGACGAAAGAGCTCCAGCGCGCCACGGCCGTGCTCGGGGGCATGGGCGATCCCCACGCTCGCCTCGGGCCGCACCGGAGTTCCCGCGAGCGGAACGGGCAGTTCCAGCACCTCCCGCAACCGCCGAGCGACCTGTTCGGCCCGGGCCACGTCAGCGCCGCGCAACAGCACAGCGAACGCGTTGCCGTCCACCCGGGCGAGCAGATCCGATCCGGGCAGCGCCCCGCGCAGCCGGCGACCCACCGTGGCGAGCAGGCGGTCCCCATACTCATGCCCGAGCGCCCCGTTGACATCGCGCATCCGATCGAGATCGATGAGCAGCACCGACACGGACGTTGCGCCGCGCGCCCGGTGCTCACCGCCCGCGAGACAACGGCTGGCGACGTCGAGGAAGTACCGTCGGCCCGGCAGCCCGGTCAGCTCGTCCACCACGCCGCGCCACGGCCACGCACGGCCAACGCCTCCCCGGGGATCCCACGACCGGATGTCCGGGCCGGCTGGACCGGCCAGACCGTTCGGACCCGGCCGGACCGCCGCGGCGAGGATCGCCACCGCGATCGACAACGCCGCGGCCGCGAGCACCACGCACGACAACGCGACCGGCGACGGCACGGGCCCGCCCCATCCGCCGATGAGACAGAGCAGTCCCAGAAACAGACCGAGCGCACCCCCCATCAGGGCGGCGACCCCCGAGAGCGGCCGGACCAGCATCGACCGGGGCAGCATTGACTGGAACAACACTGACCGGAACAACACTGACCGGACCATCGTCGCTCCACCCGCAGCGCATCCATGACTTGGACGAGCACGCGGACCGACATCGCCGGTCCGCGTGCTCCCGGGGACAGCCGTCCCCGCCCCGACCTCGTGGCGCAACCACCGGTGGCCACCCGACGGGCGGCCCGCACCGCCGTGCCGGATCGTCGAGCCACGCCGTATCCGATCCCGCCCATTCATCGAATTCCCCCGAAGCCGATCCCACAATGTCCTTGAGCGAGCTGCGTCCTTGAGCAAGCCGCCGCAGCCGGTCGAGGATGGCCGCCCACGGCGCCACCACCGCCGGCATCACGCGTCTGGTTTATCCCCGCGCTATCCGAGCGTAACGTGCGCCAGTTCGCAGGGTATCCGATGCCCGACTTTCCACCGGCATCGGCTCGGCCCGTGGCCGCCGACACCGTCGTTGGCCAACCGCCGGGGATACTAATCACCATGAAGGGCACCGGCGAAATCCAAACCGTTGCCACCCGGGACCACACCGTGTCCATTCCGGGAAATCCCCCGCCAGGGGCGGAGATCCTACAGTAATCAGCTCCTTGCCCGGCACCTCACCAAGTTCCCCGGACACCGGACAGGCGACGTCGAACCGAGTCGGGGCTACCACCTGAGATTCGGCGGCGCGATACGTGTAGTAACGGTCTCGCACCTCGACGGGGAGGGGATCCCCAACCTTCAACTCATCGAGACGACTAAACAGTGCTCCATATGCGGTCCGATATCCGGAAACCACGACATTCTCCAGCTCACCGGGCATGGCGGTCCCCGTCATATGTCCGGACCCCGGCGCAGGACGCTGGCGGGGGCGCCTCCCACCATGGCCGGTGAATGATTTGGACCGAATCGTGGAGCACACCGAATCATGGAGCACGCAGTATCGTCGGCGGGTCACGCCAGCATCCTGCATCTCACTCACCGTTACATGCAAAAGCATTCCTGTTACCCTCGGTACTCATTCCGAGCCGTGGAGGCTCGTCGCCCGCCGGACCGGATGCTCTACCCGAGCGACGCAGGGGGTCCGATGAAGACCGTGGCGGTGATCGTCCACTGGGGTCCACACCGGCCGACCGTGGAGCTTGCGAGGTGGCTCGACGGCAGCCCCGTCATCGCCCAAGTGGCGGTGGTCGCGAACGACCGGTCGGACCGACCCGACCACCTGCCGGCCTCGGTCGCCTGGATCCTGCCGCCCCGCGACCTCGGTCTCGGCGGAGGCTTCCGGCTCGCCAGCCACGGCTACCCCGCCGCGCAGGCCTATCTCCTGATCGGCAACCACGTCAGGATCCCGGACCCGGCGCTGCGCGCCTGCCTGGAGCTGCTGGCCGGGACGAATATCGGCGTGGTCGCTCCCACCCTGGTCGACGACGACGGTCGGCGCTCGGGCCCGGCGCGGCTGAGCCCGGTCCTGGCGGCACCGAAGGCCCGGCGCCCCCCCGGCGACCGACCCCTGGAGGCCGACTGGGTCGCAGGCACGATCATGTTCGTCAAGGCGGACTGCCTGCGGCGGATCCCCCTGGACGGCCGTTACTACCTCGGGTTCGAGGATGTCGACTTCTGTTACCGCGTCCGGGAAGCCGGATGGAGCGTCGTGGTCAGTCCGCACCGTGCACGGCACATCGGGAGCACGACCGTCCCCCGGCGTGGCGACGCCTATTACGGGGTGCGCAACCGGCTCTGGTTCGCCCGGGTCCGCGGATGGCGGGCCCGGGCCGCCTTGATCGCCCTGGCGACGGCGGTCGTCGTGCTACCCCGCGCCGTCGCCCTGGACATGCTCCTCGGGCACGGTACCCGAACCTCGGCCCTCGTCCTCCACGGCCTGCTGG
The DNA here is from genome assembly GCF_977946435.1 of Frankia sp. CgKIO3. Classification (NCBI taxonomy): domain Bacteria; kingdom Bacillati; phylum Actinomycetota; class Actinomycetes; order Frankiales; family Frankiaceae; genus Frankia; species Frankia sp. CgKIO3. The sequence continues at coordinate 7,138 of NZ_CDWTMO010000007.1, forward strand.
ACGGTCTCTCGATGCTTCCCCCGCCGGGAGAGGCACGTGACGACGAGCCGCGCGCCGCTCACTGGACAAGCTGGCCGTAGCCGGGCCGGCCACCAGGCGCGGACCGTTGCCGCATCACGGCAACGCCGGGGGCGCCGGTCCGGCGCGTCGCCTGTGGCGCCGCGAGGAACAGCGCCTGCCAGGCGAACATGTTCGGCCACCGGTCCAGCACGCGGCGATCCCACCGCCGCACCAGGTCCCCAGGGAGCAGCTCACGGGTGCGCCACCACGGCAGACCACCGGTGGTGGCGGTGGCGACGATGCGCAGTCCGTTGTCCTCCAACAGCCGCCGTGCCGAGTCGACGGTGTAAAATCGCAGGTGGGTAGCGTCCATGAGACCGGTCTCGGTGTACTCAAACCGACCCCGCAGGAACAGCGCGCGCTGCCGGTAGTGCAGCACGTTCGGCAGCGCTACCAGGACCCGGCCGCCGGGTGCCAGCGCCCGCCGGGCCTCGACGAGCAACGGCACCGGATCCGCCAGGTGCTCGAGGATGTGGGAAAGCAGCACGAGCTGGTGACTCCCGTCGGGGACGAAGGGCAGCCCGGCGCTCAGATCGGCAAGTTCGACGTGGTCGCACTCGGCCGCGGCGGCGGCCCGCTCGGACGGATCAATCGTCACCCCCGTCACCCGCCAGCCCCGGGCCCTCAGCAGCCGCGCGTTGTCCCCGGCTCCGCACCCACAGTCCAGCGCCTTACCCGCCGGTATGTCGATCAGATCGAGGAGAGGCGGGTTACCACCGTTGCGGTACCGCAGATCGGCTTCCATACACGACCCCTTGTCGCCATCATCGGAGAAGCTACAGGCAGTCAAGAGAACTCGAAACGTTACTATGACACGCTCCACAACACAGGACTAGCACCTGGAGAAACATTAAAATCACTCTCCGTGCAGATCTCGCGCCGATCCACCGCCCCGACCGCCTCCCTCACCGATCGACCTGCCCGGGTTCTGCTGCTGAGCAGTTCCCGCGGCCTCGGTGGTGGGATCGAGCGTTATCTTTCGACGGTCGAGGAGACACTGCGGGCCGGTGGGGCCGATCTCCTGCGGGTCGACATGCTGGAGTCAGGCGTCGAGCTGACCCCGGCGATCAGGGCGCGCTTCGCGTCGCGCGCGCTCGCTGCGGCGCGCCGCTTCGGCCAGGCCGACAGTGTGGTCGCCGGGCACGCCAACCTCATCCCCGTCGCGGCGGCAGCCGTCCGACTGTCCCGGGCCCGCCTCGGCCCAGTGCTGCTCTACGGCACCGACATCTGGGGCATGCGCCGCACCGACCGCGCGATCCTGCGCGCCGACCCGCTCCTGCGCCCGGTCACGATCAGTTCCTACAGCGCCGGCGCGCTGTCGACGCTGGGGCTGGCGCCCATCCTCCGGCCGGGCATCTCACCGACGTGGCGGGCGACCCTGCTGGCCGAGGCGAGCCGCCGCCGGCCGTTGTCCCCCGTACCGACCATGCTGAGCGTGTTCCGGCTCAGTGACTGGGTGAGCAAGGGTGCGGGGGTCCTGCTGGAGGCCGTGGAGTCCGTCCGGGCCACTCTCGGCCCGGTCCGGCTGGTGTTCGCCGGGCGGGGCCCGGCACCCGGGGCCTTGCACGAGCTGGTGTCCGCGCACCCCGACACCGAGCTGCACGAGTCCCCGGCCGACGACGCGTTGGCACGTCTCTACGCCACCGCCGACCTGTTCGCGCTGTGCACCCGCACCCGCTCGCGCGGGCCACGGATCAGCGGCGAGGGCTACGGCATCGTGCTGCTCGAGGCGCAGCTCGCCGGGTGCGCGGTGATCGGACCCGCCTCAGGCGGTAGCCACGACGCCTACCAGGACGGCGTGACCGGGCAGACGCCGATGGACGAGTCGGCGCAGGCGCTGGCGGACGTCCTGCACGGCATGCTCGCCGACCGAGCGCGACTGGCCCGCGTCGGCCGGCGCGCCGCGGAGTGGGCCGAGGCTGCCACCCGGCCCGACGACTACCTCCGCACGGTTTTCACCGCCCTGACCGGACGGCTACCGAGCAGCGAGGGCCGGGACATCCCGGTCCAGCCCACGGGTGCCGGAACCCGGCGGGGGGCGACACGGGTCAATACTCCCACCGGATCGGCGTGACTCCCGGATCCGGATCACGACGAGAGCGTCCATCCCGGGCCTGAATGATCCGGACGGTCATCGAGGAACCCGCCTGATCATGAAAAATGCATCGAACGGATCGGACTGATCCTCACGCGACGCGACACACAGGTCAGTAAACCCCGATACCGAACCCGATACGAATATCAAATATCGACCAGAGGTAACCATAACACTATCGGCAGTCAACAGCCGGAAATGGTTGCCGGCCACTCCTACTCCAGGTAGTCGCGCAGCTTCTGCGACCGGGAGGGATGCCGAAGCTTGGACAGCGTCTTCGACTCGATCTGGCGGATGCGCTCCCGGGTGACCCCAAACTCGCGCCCGACCTCCTCCAACGTACGCGGGTGCCCGTCAGTGAGCCCGAAGCGCAGCTGGATGACCTTCTTCTCCCGGTCGGACAGGGTGTGCAGAACCGAGTCGAGCTGCTCCTGAAGCAGGATGAAGCTAGCCGCGTCTACCGGGACGACGGCGTCGCAGTCCTCGATGAAGTCCCCGAGGTGGGAGTCCTCCTCCTCACCGATGGGGGTCTCCAGCGACACCGGCTCCTGTGAGACCTTGAGGATCTCACGCACCTTGTCCGGAGTGAGATCCATCTCCTTGGCGATCTCCTCCGGACTCGGCTCCCGGCCGAGGTCCTGCAGGAGCTGCCGCTGGATGCGGATCAGCTTGTTGATGGTCTCGACCATGTGCACCGGGATGCGGATGGTGCGTGCCTGGTCGGCGATGGCCCGCGTGATCGCCTGCCGGATCCACCAGGTGGCATAGGTCGAGAACTTATAGCCCTTGGTGTAGTCGAACTTCTCGACCGCCCGGATCAGGCCGAGGTTGCCCTCCTGGATGAGGTCCAGGAACAGCATGCCGCGCCCGACGTACCGCTTGGCGATCGAGACGACGAGACGCAGGTTCGCCTCAACCAGCTTGCGCTTGGCGATCTGCCCGTCGCGTTCGATGGCCTCGAGGTCCCGCCGCATCTGCGGGGAAGTTTTCTTGGTGGCCACCGCCAGCTTCTCGGAGGCGAACAGCCCCGCCTCGATCCGCTTGGCGAGATCGACCTCCTCCTCGGCGGTGAGCAGGGGGACCTTGCCGATCTCCTTGAGGTACATGCGCACCGGGTCGGAAGTCGGCGCCTTGAGGGCGAGCTCCTCCTCCTCGCGGCGACGGCGGGCCAGCAGATCCGCCTCGTCGGGGCTCTCACCTCCCGCCTCGAGTACCTCGATGCCCTCGTCGTTCAGCACCTGCAGCACCGTCTCGGCCTGCTCCGGGGGGAGCTCCGCGGCCTGGATGGCGACCGTGACATCCTCGGTGGTGAGGAACCCGATCTCCTTGCCCCGGATGATGAGGTCCTTGACCTCGTCCACCTGGGCTTCGCGGGGTAGGACGGTAGGACTCATGGGCGGAATCTCGTCACTTCCTTCTCGGGATCGACCCAGGTTACGCGGCACCTACGCCCCGCTCCCGGAGTTGATGCTTGTGCTGCTCCAAAGCAATCAGCTCGCCGAATGCACGGCGGAGGGCCTCGGCGTCGGTCACCCCGTTGAGCCGCTGCACACGCGACTTCAGGTCCGTGATCCGACGGGTCACATGCAACTCCTGTACCCGCGACATCTGTTCGTCGACATAACGATCATCCACATCGTGGTCGCACAGCACCCTCTCCACTGCGAGGGCAGTAACGAAGCGTCGCAGCTCCTCCTCCGGAGCCGCCGCGGTCAGCTCGGTCACCCAGGTGGTGACCTCACCGGACCTCGCCAGCCCCGCGCACACCCCACCGGCCTCGGCGATGAGGTCACGGACGGCACGGTGCGCGGGAACAGTGAACATCTCCGAAGCCAGCGTGTCGAACATCGGGCCCGCAAGCCCGGGATACTGAACGGCCAGCTTGAGCGCCTCACGCTCCACGATGACCGCCGCGTCATCGGCCCCCGCCCCGTGCCGGCGCATCGGCGCGGAACGGGCGCCAGCCCGCTCGCCCCCCTGCCGCGACCGGTGCTCGGCCACCCGGCCCACCACGAACCGCTCGTCGAGAAAACCCAGCCAGCGGTCCAGGTTCACCGCGTACCGGTGCCGCAACGCGGCGTCCTTGAGCCGGTTGACCAGCGGCGCGACGGCGTCCAAGGCGGCGAGCCGGCCCTCGGTGGTGTTGAGGTCGTAGCGGTCGAGCACCCCGCGGATTGCGAACTCGACCAGCGGCACCCGGCTGGCCACCAGATCCCGCACGGCGCCGTCGCCACCGCTCATCCACAGCTCGCAGGGGTCGCGGCCGGAGGATTCCACCGCCACGAAGGTCTGGGTGGCGAAACGCTCCTCGTGCTCGAAGGCGCGTAGCGCCGCCTTCTGCCCGGCCGCGTCGCCGTCGAACGTGAAAATCACCTCACCGCGACGCTCGTCGGAGTCCATGAGCAGCCGGCGGACCACCGCGACGTGCTCGGAGCCGAAGGCGGTGCCACAGGTCGCCACGGCCGTGGTGACCCCGGCGAGATGGCAGGCCATGACGTCGGTATAACCTTCGACCACCACGACCTGGTACCGCCGGGCGATGTCACGGCGGGCGAGGTCGGCGCCGTAGAGCAGGTTCGCCTTCTTGAACAACGGCGTGTCCGGCGTGTTGAGGTACTTCGGCCCGGCGTTCGAGGCGTCCTCCTCGGCGAGGCGTCGCCCACCGAAGCCGACCACCTCACCGGCGAGATCCTTGATCGGCCACATCAGCCGATGATGGAAACGGTCGATCAGGCCCCCGCGGGCGCCCTGTTTGGCCAGCCCCCCGAGCACCAGCTCCTCGCCGGTGAAGCGCCGGGCGAGCAGATGCCGGGTGAGGGTGTCCCAGCCGGTCGGGGCGTAGCCGACCTCGAAGCGCGCCGCCGCGGTAAGATCGAATCCCCGCGCGGCGAGGAAGTCCCAGCCGGCGCGCGCGGAGGCCTGCGACCCTAGCTGCTCGGCGTAAAACTCGGCGGCCACCCGGTGCGCCTCCAGCAGCCGCTGCCGCTGGCTGGACACCGTACGGCCGGTGGTTCCACCGCCCTCGTAGGCCAGCGTCACCCCGGCCCGACGCGCCAGGCGTTCCGCCGCCTCCCGGAAGGTCAGCCCGTCGATCTCCCGCACGAAGGAGTAGACGTCGCCACCCTGCTGGCATCCGAAACAGTGGAACAGGCCGGTTGCCGCATTGACGTAGAAGGAGGGTGACTTCTCGTCATGGAACGGGCACAGCCCGACGAGCTCGTTACGCCCCGCCGGACGCAGCTGTACGTGCTCGGCCACGACGTCCGCAATCGGCGAGCGCTCCCGGACCAGGGCGACGTCGGCGTCACGGATTCGTCCCCCCACCCGTCCCTCCCAAGTCCGCGTTGAGACTCTGCGGGTACCCGAACGAGAGGTAGCTCGCCCGGGGCAGAGCGCCCGTCAATATGTTTGCCACGTCCATTCCCGCCGGATCGATACTAGGAACACCACCCGCCGGCCCACCCGCCCTGTCGACGAGTGACGCGGCGCCCTCACATCGGTCCTACCGCTGCGATGGTACGTGTCGTAAGCACGACAGTACCGATCATGCCACGTGAATGTTGGGGACAGTGGCCGTGACGTGCGTGCCGAGCTGCGACGTCGGGCCGCGGGCCGCGCACCGGCTCACTCCCCCATCCGAGGGAGCGGGTGTCCCCCCGAACGGGGGAACACCCGAAACACCGTCGGGCCATCGGGCCAGCGGCGGACGCCCACCGGACCCACCACGCACGGATCCGGCACGCACCGGACCCCCGCACACCGGACTCGTGGCTCACAGGACCCACGGCGCCGGTCGTCCACACAGCAGCGCATGCCGCCGCTCGGCGCTGGCGTCGGTCAGACGCGCCACCTGGTCGATGACGACCCGTAGCCGTGCCGCATCGTCGGCGGCCATGCGGTAGGCCGCGCGCAACGACGGCTCGAGCACGTCCGGCGCGCCCCGGGAGAGCATCGCCACGAGCTCCGCGACCACCTCCCGCTGCCGGGACTGCCGGGCGCGGGCACCCGGCCGCTCCATCACATACCAGGCGGTGACCCCCTTGAGCGCCGTGCACTCGGCCACGGTGTCCGGATCCACCACCAGATCCGCGCCATAGCGCCGCAGCGGACCGTCGGGATGGCACACCCGGGTGGCACGGACCGCGCTGTGCGCGAACCGGGCGATGAGCTCGCTGGTCATCGCCCGCAGGGCGGCCTGGCCCCGGGCCGAGGTGATCTCGGAGCGGACCCACCAGGGCTGGCACCGCAGGGTGCCCAGGGCGGCCGCCACCGCCTCGGCGGACGGCCCCGGGTAGCGGACGGCGGTCGCGGCGGCGAGCTCCGCCCGGCGGCCGGAATCGTCGAGGGCGGCTAGATCGATGTGTCCGGCGACGACCCCGTCCTCGAGGTCGTGCACCGAATAGGCCACGTCGTCCGCCCAGTCCATGATCTGCGTCTCGATACAGCACCGGCCGGCCGGTGCGCCCTCCCGGACCCAGCGGAGCACGGACAGGTCGTCGGCGTAGGCGCCGAACTTCGCGCTGTCCGCCCGGGGCCCAGGGCGGCGCGGCCACGGGTACTTCGTCGCTGCGTCCAGGGTCGCCCGGGTAAGGTTCAGGCCTGCGCTGCGACCGCCACAGTCGACGATCTTGACTTCGAGCCTAGTCAGCTCGCGCAGGCTCTGGGCGTTGCCCTCGAAGCCACCGCAGGCGGCTGCGGCCTCGTCAAGCGCCAGCTCGCCGTTATGCCCGAAAGGGGGATGACCCAGATCATGTGCGAGGCACGCCGCCTCGACCAGGTCGGGGTCCGCTCCCAGCTCCTCGGCGAGCTCCCGGCCCACCTGGGCGGTCTCCAGGGAGTGGGTCAGCCGGGTACGCGGGAAGTCGTCGTCGAGCGGGCCCACGACCTGGGTTTTTCCCGCCAGCCTGCGCAGCGCGCTGGAGTGCAGCACCCGGGCTCGGTCCCGGGCGAAGGGACGGCGCTGGGCCGGTGTGGCCTTCGGGCGTTCCACGACCCGACGGGCCGCGTCCAAGGCATCATACCACTCACTGACCACGAGCTTGAGAGTATCGGCGCGATTCCGCGACCTCCGTCGAGCTCAGCGGCGATACTTTGTGCGCACCCTTCCCCGAATCGGCCCGGAGGCCCGCCGTGGACAAGATCATTAGATATGGGGCGATCGCGTTCCTCATCTTCTTCGTGGTGACCGCGCCCAACAGCGCGGCCAGTATCATCGACCGCGTCTTCGACTGGCTGCAGTCCATCGGTAACGGGGCGTCCCAGTTCGTAACCGATACCGCTCTGTAATGGCTACCCGGCCACTCTTGATGTCTGGGACACTGCGGGCGTGGTGAGACTCCAGCTTCCGGACCCGGCTCAGCGCGACACCAAGTACCTCGCGTCCCAGGAACGCCTGGTGATGATGGTGCGGTCACACTGGGCGGTCCTGCTACCCGTCTTCCTGCAGACCATCGGGGCCGTACTGCTCGCGCTCGTGGCGAACATCCTGCTCGCCGCGCAGGACGTTGACGCCGGCATCATCACCACGCTGCTGTGGTACTTCGCCCTCTTCATGATCTTGAGGATGCTGTGGGGGGTCGTCGATTGGCAGTTCGAGCATCTTATGATCACTGACAAGCGACTACTGAAGGTGTCCGGGATCTTCTTCCGCAAGGTCCAGACGATGCCACTGTCCAAGATCACGGATCTCACGTACAACCGGGACCCGCTTGGCCGGTTGCTCGGGTACGGCGAGTTCGTCGTGGAGTCCGCCGGCCAGGACCAGGCACTTTCCAAGATCAAGTTTCTGCCGCGCCCGGACCGGCTCTACCTCACCCTGGTCGACATGACCTTCGGTGGAGCACCCGCCCCAGCCGGAGACGACTGAGGGACGGCCCGCGGGACCGGGCCCGACGGGTTGGCGCAGGCCTGACCGGGTGCCCTGACCGGGTGCGAGGTACCCGTCGCCGGACGTCCCCACCGATCCTGCTCATGCTCACGCCTGGTCAGGCATGCGACAACGACGAAGGCGGGACCGGGGGATCTCCCCCGGTCCCGCCGGATGTCAGCCTTGTGCCTTCCCCCGCCCGCCGGCCGGCCGCTGGCCCTGGACGGGTCAGCGCAGCAGGCCGCGGGCAGCCTCGACGATGTGCTTCGCGGAGATGCCGGCCGCGTCCAAGAGCTCCTGCGACGTCCCGGAACCCGGCAGCGACCGCACCGCGAGATGACGGACCGACAGCGGCACGCTGCCGTCGCTGAGCGCTTCCAGCACCGCGCTGGCCAGTCCGCCCTCCGGGTAGTGATCCTCGGTGACGACGATGCGCCCGCCGGTGGCCCGGGCGGCGTCGGCGAGCGTCGCCGCGTCGACCGGCTTCACGGAATACAGGTCGACCACGCGGGCCGCGATCCCCTCGGCCGCGAGCGTGCCCGCCGCGGCCAGCGACTCGTGCAGGGTGACACCGGCACCGATGAGCGTGACGGTGTCGGCGTCCGATCGGCGGAGCACCTTGGAACCACCGGGGGCAAACGGCTCGTCCGGGCCATAGAGCACGGGGTAGGCGCCACGGGTGGTGCGCAGGTAGCTGACCCCGGGCAGATCCGTCATCGCCTCGACGAGCTTCGCAGCGGACGTCGCGTCGCTCGGGTAGAGCACCGTCGAGCCGCCGACCGCCCGCATCATGGCGAGGTCCTCGAGCGCCATCTGCGACGGCCCGTCGGCGCCGATCTCGACTCCCGCGTGGCTGCCGGACAGCCGGATGTCGGCCTGGGAGATCGCCGCCATCCGGATGAAGTCGTAGGCCCGGGAGAAGAACGCCGCGAACGTGGAGGCGAAGGGCACGTAGCCACGCACCGACAGCCCGACCGCCGCCGCGACGAGCTGCTGCTCGGCGATGAAGATCTCGAAGAAGCGGTCCGGATAGATCTTGGCCAAGTCCTCGGAGTAGGTCGAGTTGCTGACCTCCGCGTCGAGCGCCACCACGTCGGTGCGGGCTCCGAGCGCGGCGAGCGCCTGGCCGTAGGCGCGCCGAGTCGCCACCTTGGCGCCGAGATCGTAGGTGGGCAGCGTGATGGCGGGCCGCTCGACCGGCGCCGGTCGGGGAAGGTCCCCGGGCGGCACCGGACCGCGAACCCGCAGGTCACGCAGGCCGCCGAGCTCGGCGATGGCGCGATCGGCCATGTCGGCGGGGAACGGCTTGCCGTGCCAGCCCTCGACGTCCGCGGCCTCGGAGAAGCCCTCGCCCTTGCGGGTGCGGGCGAGGATGACGGTCGGCCGGGTGACGTCCTCGGCGTCGGCGAGCACCGCGTCGATCGCGGCGATGTCGTGGCCGTCGACGACGACCGCGCGGGCGCCGAAGGACTCCACCCGCTTGGCATAGGTGTCGAGGTCCCAGCCGAGCTCGGTCGGGCCGCGCTGGCCGAGCCGGTTGACGTCGACGATCGCGATGAGGTTGGAGAGGTTGTAGTAGGAGGCCTTGTCCAGTGCCTCCCAGACCGAGCCCTCCGCCATCTCGCTGTCACCGCAGATCACCCAGACTCGGTAGGGCACCTTGTCCAGGTACTTACCGGCGAGCGCGACGCCCACGCCGTCGGGCAGGCCCTGCCCGAGCGACCCGGTCGCGACGTCGACCCACGGCAGGACAGGCGTCGGGTGGCCCTGGAGCCGCTCGCCGAAACGGCGGTAACCATTGATCAACTCGTCGTCACCGACGACCCCGACCGCCTTGAAGATGGAGTAGATCAGCGGGGAGGCGTGCCCCTTCGAAAAGATCAGATGATCGTTCGCCGGGTCCACCGGGTTGTCCCAGTCGTATCGAAGGTGGCGCGCGACGAGAACCGCCAGCACGTCCGCGGCCGACATCGACGAGGTGGGATGCCCGGAACCCGCCGAGGTGCTGCTGCGCACCGAGTCGACCCGCAGCTGCTGCGCGAGTTCCCGAACCGTCTCCAGGTCGGCCGTCCCGACCGTGCTCTCGGATACGGGAGTTGCCACACCAGTCTCCTTACAGTGTCGTTACAGTGTCGTTACACACCCGGAAGGTAATCTCCGGAGGGTTCTCTCGCGCCTCGGGCAGCCGACTCCGCCGCTTTGCCTCACTACCACGTGTCGCACTACCCCCTCACCCGGCGATCCGAACCGTATCAGCGGCGGCCGACGGCAAAGAGGGCCGAAGCGGGCCTTGATATGTCAGAGGCGTCACGGGTTCGTATCCGCTGCTGCTGACGAGCGTCGACCCGGTGTCAGACGGCCCGGGTGGTCGCCGAAGGTGGTGATGCCTGGCGGAAGAGCTGATACCACCGGTAACCAATCCCCTCGCGGATGATGTACCGGACCTGCGTGCCGAAGCCGTGGACGGCCGGCCCCCGGTCGACCGGGGAGGTGACGGCGTCGACACCGAGGTCACGGGCCATCGTCCGGGAACGCAGGCTGTGCCAGGGATCGGTGACCAGCACGGCGGTGTGCCAGTGCCGCGAGTTCATCAACCCGGCTACGGCGGTCAGCGACCCGAGCGTGTTCGAATCCTCGGGGAGGACGAGCACCCGGCTCGGGGGGATACCCCGCTGCCGCAGATAGGTCGCGCTGGCCCCGCCCTCGGTGTAACGGTCGCCCGGCTGCTTCCCACCGACCGTGATCACCTGAGGGGCGACTCCCTCCCGGTAGAGCTCCAGCACGTGGTCGAGACGAGCGGCGAGGACCGCCGAGGGACGCCCGTCGTACTGCAAGGCACCGAGCACCACGAGGACGTCGGACCGGGGCCGATGATCCTCCCTGCCCACCCACCAGACCTGCAGAAACGTCACCACGGCGAGAACCATGATGCCGAGGAGGACAGCCGCCACCGCCCACATCATCCAACGCCACCATGGCACGCGGTGCCAGGTCGCGCGAAACGGGTTGACGATGAGACGAGGACGGGACAGGCCCACGCGAACGAACAGTAGCGTCCCTATGGGCACACGACCGACATCATAGGGCAACTGCCCCGTTCATCCGCCCAACCCCGATCGGGATTCCAGCCCGGGAAGGGCAGGGAACGGGCCGGGCGGAAACTCACCCGACCGCCGACCGGCCGAGAACCGCGGCACGCCCGGCCTCCAGCCGGGCCACCGGCACCCGGAACGGCGAACAGGAAACGTAGTCGAGCTCGAGTTCGGCGAAGAAGTGCACGGAATCGGGATCGCCGCCGTGCTCGCCACAGACGCCGAGGCCGAGATCGGGCCGGGCGCCCCGCCCGGCCCGGACCGCCGTCCTCATCAGGGCGCCCACCCCGTCGCGGTCCACCGACGCGAACGGCGACCCGGCCAGGATGCCGAGGTCGAGATAGCGCGGCAGCAACGATGCCTCGACGTCATCCCGGGAGAAACCCCAGAGCAGCTGGGTGAGGTCGTTGGTGCCGAACGAGAAGAACTCGGCGCGGCGGGCGATCTGGTCCGCGGTGAGCGCCGCCCGCGGAACCTCGATCATCGTGCCGATCGGCAGGTCGATCTCCAGGCCGCTCTCGGCGCCGACCTCGGCTAGTACCCCGCGCACCCGGTCCCGGACGGCATCCAGCTCCGCCGCGGTGGAGATAAACGGAATCATGATCTCGGGACGGGGATCACCGCCCACGCGGCGGCAGCGCACCAGCGCCTCGGCGATCGCCCGCGCCTGCAGTTCCACCAGCCCCGGGACGGTGAGAGCGAGTCGGACGCCACGGCGACCCAGCATCGGGTTGGTCTCGTGCATGCCCCGCAGGACCGCCAGCCTCGCCCGGTCGGCGTCGTCGACCGGGCTTCCGGCGGCGTCCGCGGCGGCGATCGACACGGACAGCTCGGTGAGGTCCGGGAGGAACTCGTGCAACGGCGGATCGAGCAGCCGGACCGTGACGGGCAGACCGTCCATCGCGGTGAAGATCTCGACGAAATCCTCCCGTTGCGGAGGAAGCAGCCGGCTGAGCGCCTCGGTCCGCTCGGCCGGCGTTCCCGCGAGGATCATCTGCTCGACCAGGACACGACGGTCCCCGAGGAACATGTGCTCGGTGCGGCACAGCCCGATACCCGCGGCGCCGAACCGGCGGGCCCGCGCGGCGTCCGGCCCGGTGTCGGCATTCGCGCGGACCCGCAGCCGGCGGGACCGGTCGGCGTGCCGCATCAGCCGATCCACGGCGGCGACCAGGTCCCCGCCCGGCCGGGGATGGTCGAGGCGGCCGGAATGGCCGGCATGGTCGGGATGGCCGGCCTCGAAGTACTCGACGACCGGTGACGGGACGAGCGGTACGGGACCGGGGTATACCGCGCCGGTGGTCCCGTCGATGGAGAGGATGTCCCCCTCCCGCACGACCACGCCCCGCCCGGTGGTGAGGCGGCGACCGGCGGGATCGACCTCGATCTCCTCGGCCCCGCACACGCAGGTCCGGCCCAATCCTCTGGCGACGACGGCGGCATGCGACGTCCGGCCGCCCCGGGAGGTCAGGATTCCGCGCGCCGCGAGCATGCCCGCGAGGTCGTCGGGGTTCGTCTCGCGGCGGACGAGGATGACCGGTCGGCCCTCGGCCGCCACCCGCACCGCCTCGGCGGCGTCGAAGACGGCCTCCCCCACCGCAGCCCCGGGCGCGGCGTTCACTCCCGTCGCGATCGGGGCGGGGCGGGCCGTGTCGTCGAAGCGCGGGAACATCAGGGTGGCGAGCTGGTCGCCGCTCACCCGGCACAGCGCCTCGTCATCGTCGATGACACCGCGTTCGGCGAGCGTGGCGGCGATCCGGAAGGCCGCCGCGGCAGTGCGTTTGCCGACGCGGGTCTGCAGGATCCACAACCTGCCATGTTCGATCGTGAACTCGATGTCGCACAGGTCCCGGTAGTGCTTCTCCAAGCGCGTCATGATCTCGCGCAGTTCGGTGAAGGATGCCGGGTCGATCCGCTCCAGCTCGGCAAGGGGAACCGGGTTACGGATCCCGGCCACCACATCCTCGCCCTGGGCATTGGGCAGATAGTCTCCGTACACGCCGGGTTCCCCGTTGCCCGGGTCCCGGGTGAAGGCCACCCCGGTGCCCGAGTCCGTTCCAAGGTTGCCGAACACCATCGCGACGACGCTCACTGCCGTCCCGAGATCGTCCGTAATGCGTTCGGTACGGCGGTACAGCCGGGCCCGCGGCCCGTTCCAGGAGTCGAACACCGCTCGGATCGCGAGATCCAGCTGCTCGCGGGGATCCTGGGGGAAGGGACGGCCGGTGCGCTCGAGCACGATCCGCTGGTAGGTCGCGACGAGCGCCCGCAGGTCGTTCTCGTCGAGGTCGAGGTCGCTGCTGGTGCCCTTGGCCCGCTTCGCCGCCTCGAGAGCCGCGTCGAACGACGGCTCGCCGACACCGAGGACGGTCCGGCCGAACATGGCCAGCAGCCGGCGGTAGGAGTCCCAGGCGAACCGCGGCGAACCCGACTGCTCGGCCAGGCCCAAGACGGCCTGGTCGGTCAGGCCGATGTTCAGGATGGTGTCCATCATCCCGGGCATGGAGAACTTCGCGCCGGAACGCACCGACACCAGCAGCGGATCGTCGGCCTGGCCGAGCCGCCGTCCCCGGGCGGTCTCCAGAGCGGCAAGATGCTGATCGATCTCCACCCGTAGCCCGACCGGTTCGCCGCCGGCAAGGTACTCCCGGCACGCCTGGGTGCTGATGGTGAACCCGGGCGGGACGGGCAGACCGAGATTCGTCATCTCGGCGAGGTTCGCGCCCTTACCGCCGAGAAGATCCTTCATATCCTTGTTGCCCTGGTGGAAGCCATACACGTAGCGCGCCATGGTCGTCCCTTCCGCCCCGGAGTGATACCCAGACGCTAACCCGTGGTAACGGTATGCGCAGCCAGAATGCCCATGATCAGTAACCGGAAGCGGGCAGCGAGCCGAGAGCCTCCCAGTCGAGAGCTCCGGCCGTCAGGTCCCGGATCCAGGCCAGCAGACCGAGCCGCGCCGCCCGCACCGCCGGGTCGTCGGCCATCACCATCACCGCGTCGAAGAACGCGTCGACGGCGGCCGGCAGGTCTCCGGCTGCGGCGACCAGCTCATCGAGGGAGATCACTCCGGCCGGCGTCTCCGCGGTGACAGCCGAATCGGCGCCGGAGGGCGCGAGCCGCTGGGCGAGGGCTGTCACGACCTCCAGCAGGTCGATCTCGGCGGGTTCGGTGAGGCGCTGCGCGTCGAGCACCGCCGGGGTCCCGGCCGGCACGATCCGGCGGACCCGCTGCAACGCGGCGGCCAGGGCGGCGAAGCCGGCGGCGGGTGCGGACTCCCCCTGGACGAGCTGCCGCAGTGTCACCAAGGTGGCGGCCGCGCGGGCCGGCGTGCCGGTGAGCGGCCCGACTGCGCCGACCAGGCGGTGGTCCACCCCGGCGTCGAGTAGTTGCTGGACGTAGCGGCCACGGACGAACGCCCCGGCGGCCTCGAGCGCCTCGGCGGGCACCGGCACCGGGGTAAGCCGGGCAGCACGGGCCAGCGCGCCGGTGACGGTGAGGCCGGCGAGCTCGGGCCGGCTGCCCAGGATCGCGGCGACCCCGAGCGCGGCCCGGCGCAACCCGAACGGATCCGAACTCCCCGTGGGAGCCGCGTCGAGCGCGAACAGCCCAACAAGCAGATCGAGCCGGTCGGCGAGGGCCAGCAGGCCACCGGGGGCGGTAGCGGGCAGCTGATCACCGGCCCGGCGAGGCAGCTCCATCTCAAAGAGGGCGACGGCGACCGCCTCGGGCTCACCGGCCCGGCGGGCATACTCCCGCGCCATCGTGCCGGCGAGGCTCGACAGCTCGATGACCATCTGGGTGGCCAGATCGAACTTGGCGAGCGCGGCCGCCCGGTCCAGGGTGGCCCGGTCGTCCTCACCGAGGCCGATCTCCTCGGCAAGGTCACGCGCCAGCGCCGCGATGCGGTCGGCCCGGTCCGCGACGGAGCCGAGCCGCTGCTCGAACGTCAGCTTCGCGAGCTCCGCCCGGAACGTCTCGGGCGGCACCGTGACGTCGGCGTCGTAGAAGAACGCGGCGTCGGTGAACCGGGCCCGGATGACCTCCTCGTTGCCGGCGCGGACCAGCGCCTGGTCGACCTCGCCATCGGCGACGGCGACGAACGACGGCAGCAGCCGCCCGGCGGCGTCACGCACCGGCAGGTAGCGCTGGTGCTTGCGCATGACGGTGGTGAGGATCTCCGCCGGCAGGTCCAGAAAGCGTTCCTCGAAGGACCCGAGGATCGGGCGCGGGAACTCGACGAGGTTCGCCACCTCGGTGAGCACGTCCGCCTCGGCGACGAGGTCGATGTGACCGCCGGAGTCCGCGGTGAGCTTGGCCGCCTCCTCGACGACGAGCTCGCGGCGAACTACCGGGTCGAGCAGGACCGAGCGGGCGGCGAGCAGTTCGGGGTAGCCGGACGCGCTCGGCACGTCGAGCGGCGGGGAGCCGGCCCGCCGGTGGCCGCGGGTGGTCCGACCGGCCGCGAGCGTCGACACCGCCACCGGCACCACGGCCTCGCCGAGCAGGGCGAGCAGCCAGCGCACCGGCCGGCTGAACGACAGGGCCGGATCGTTCCAACGCATATTGCGCTCCGCGCGCAGCCCCGCCACCAGCTCACCGAGCACCCCGGCCAGCACCCGGGCGGCGTCCCCGCCAGCCTCGGTGCGCACGAGCGCGACATGCTCGACACCGCGGTGGGTGACGACCTGGAGGCCGGCGGGATCCGCGCCCTGACCACGCGCGAACCCGACGGCGGCCTTCGTCGGCGCGCCGGCGGCGTCGTAGGCGGCCGAAACGCGCGGGCCGCGGACGACCCGCTCGACGTCCGGCTCCCGGGGCGCCACCTCGTCAACAATCGCCACGATGCGCCGGGGAGTGCCCAGCACCCGGACCGCACCGTGCGTGAGGCGGGTGGCCGCTAGCCGCTCGACGAGGCCGGCGCGCACCGCCTCGATGGTCCGGGTCACCTCGGCCGCCGGGAGCTCCTCCGTCCCGATCTCGAACAGCAGGGTGGCCGGCGCCTCGATCTGGGTGGTCACCGCGGCGGGCACCGCGGCCGGTGGCGGGGAGGCCACCCCGAGGGGATGGCCAAGCTCCTCGCGGCGGTCCCGCCACAGCGCCGCGACCTCCCGCGACAGTCCGCGCATCTGCGCGAAGGAGGTGGCCCGCTCGGTGGTGGAGACCGCGCCCCGGGAATCGAGGATGTTGAAGGCGTGCGAACACTTCAGCACGTAGGAGTGCGCGGGGACGGGCAGCCGGGCGTCGATGAGCCGGCGGGCCTCGGCGGCATAGTCGGCGTAGAGCCGGCGCACGGTGTCGATGTCGGCGTCGTCGAGGTAGTACCGGGACATCTCGTACTCGGCCTGGCCGAACACCTCGCCGTAGGAGATGCCGGGGGCGTAAGCAATCTCGCTGAAGTGGCGGACGCCCTGCAGGGCCATGAGGATGCGTTCCACGCCATAGGTGATCTCGACGCTGACGGTGTCGAGCGTCTGGCCACCGGCCTGCTGGAAGTAGGTGAACTGGGTGATCTCCAGGCCGTCGAGCCAGATCTCCCAGCCCAGACCCCAGGCACCGAGCGCGGGCGAGGCCCAGTTGTCCTCGACGAACCGGACGTCGTGGGCGGCGGTGTCGATGCCGAGCGCCGCGAGACTGCCCAGGTAGAGCTCCTGGGAGTTGCCCGGGTCCGGTTTGAGGATGACCTGGAACTGGGTGTGGGTCTGCAGCCGGTTCGGGTTGTGGCCGTAGCGGGAGTCGTCGGGACGGACCGAGGGTTCGGCGTACGCGACCCGCCACGGCTCCGGTCCGAGCACCCGCAGCACCGTGGCTGGGTTGAGCGTACCAGCGCCGACCTCGGTGTTGAACGGCTGCACGATCATGCAGCCGCGGTCGGTCCAGTAACGGGTCAGCGCCAGCAGCGCGTCCTGCATGGTCAACATCGAGCGAGCCTCGGCATTTCGCTGTCGCGGTCACGAGTGGGGCGGACACCCCGGTTCCGGGGACCGGACACCGGCCCGCCGGCGACCGGTGTCCGGAGAGAGCGGTCAGGCGGTCAGGGAGGGGACTGTCCAAGGGACATCGACACTCCGAATCCATGATTCACAGATCCATGATCTATGATCCATAGATCTGCACATCATAGATCCACAACCCATAGATCGTAGATTCCATGATGCTGAGTCGAGGCTACCGGTACCCACCGGCAATCCCGCGGCTGGTCACGGCCGGCCGGTGCCCGGCGCACCGGCGGAGCGCGGCAGCTCGCCGGGAGCCGCGGTGCCGGCGTCCGGCGCACGGTCGGACCGATGGGTCCGCGCCGAGCCACCCGGCCCGTCCACCGACATCAGCACCTCGAAGGTGCCGGGCCCGTCGACCGCGAAGACGAGCAGCGGCGTCAGCGCGTACCGCACCTCGAAGGCGGACAACGCGCGACGCCACGCACCCGGCCCGTCCCACTCGGTGGTCATCAGCCACGAGCCGGGTTCGTCGAGCGCCTGGGCGATCCGCCCACCACGGAATCCCGGGGCCCGGGCGAGCGCGTCGAGCGCCGGGCGTGCCGCCGCGGCGAACCCCGCCCCGCCCGGGCTGGCGTCCCCGGGCACGGCGAAGGCGATCTGGGCAACGACCGGAGCACCGGCCGTCGGCGCCGCCCAGTCGGGCACGGTGGAAGCGTCTGGTCCAGTCGGAACGTCGGGCCCAGGCATCAGACGCGGTGGGCGACGGTTCCGCCGTAGCGCCGGTCCCGTCGGGCGAAATCCTCACAGGCGGACCACAGATCGCGCCGGTCGAAGTCCGGCCAGAGCGTCTCGACGAACGAGAACTCGGCATAGGCGGCCTGCCAGAGCAGGAAGTTGCTGAGCCGCTGTTCCCCGGAAGTCCGAATGACGAGGTCCAGATCGGGCATATCGGGCTCGTCCAGGTAGCGGCCGATGGTCGCCTCATCGATCCGATCGACGCGCAGCCGGCCCTCCCGCACGTCCCGGGCGATCGCCGCCGCGGCATCGGCGATCTCGGCCCGGCCGCCGTAGTTCACGCACATCACCAGGGTGAGCCGGTCGTTGTCACGGGTACGTTCCTCGGACGACTCCAGCCGCCTGATCACGTTCCCCCACAGCCGGGGACGACGGCCCGCCCAGCGAACCCGCACACCGAGCGCGTGCATGTCCTCGATGCGCCGGCCGAACACCCCGTCGGTGAAGCGCATCAGGAACGCCACCTCGTCCGGTGACCGTTTCCAGTTCTCCGTGGAGAAGGCGAACACCGACAACCATCGGACCCCGAGCTCGATCGCGCCCTCGACGCAGTCGAACAGGGCGTCCTCGCCGGCCTCGTGCCCCTTTGTCCGCGCCAGCCCGCGCCTCTTCGCCCACCGTCCGTTACCGTCCATGACGATGCCCACATGCCGCGGGACGAGACGCGACGGCAGGACCGGAGGCCGCGCGCCGGAGGGATGGGGATGCGGATCGCGGAACCGCATCTCCACATCATTACGCAGCGCCACCGCCTACCTCCCCGTACCCGTCCGGGGCGGCTTCAAGCCGCAATCCGTCCTGCCGATCCCTGCCATCACCACATCGTCCCCCCGTCGGCGCCGGGTCGCGCCGGACGCACCCACCACCGCTTTCCGCCTCACCATGTCCGTCCTCGTCCTTCCGCCACGGCCCGTCCCGCCGCCGTCCCGCTCCCATGGTCCCGTTCCCCGGCGGTCGCACCCAGGCCGCCTAGCCCGCCTCCCCGGGACGACCGTCCCAGCGCACGCGCGAGACCTCCACCACGGCGCCCGGCCGCGTCACGCCCTCTCCAGATGAGGCAGCGCGCGAAGCCCGCGTTCGAGATGCCACTGGAGATAGGCGGCGACGATGCCACCGGCCTCCCGCCGGGCGCGGGCGTCACTGACCAGTGCACCGTCCCAGTCACCGCACAACAGATCCGCGAGCAGCCGCACCGCACCCGCGGACACCGACGCCGCACCGTGCGGGCGACATTGCGGGCACACTACGCCGCCGCCCGACACGGACAACGACAGGTGCAGCCCAGGCCCACCGCAGCGCGCGCAGTCGTCTAGGGCCATCCCATACCCGGACACCGCGAGCGCCCGCAGCAGGAACGCGTCGAGGACGAGCGCGGGTGGGCGCTCCCCGCCGGCGAGCGTACGCAGACCACCGACGAGCAGGAGGAACAGCCGCAGGGCGGGCTGGCGTTCCTCGCTGGTCAACCGCTCGGCGGTCTCGAGCATCACCGCGGCCGCGGTGTACCTCGGGTAGTCGACGGCGATCGTGGCGCCGTAGGGAGAGATGATGTCCGCCTGGGTGACCGTGTCCAGCGCCCGGCCGGAATGCAGCAGCAGATCGACGTACGTGCCCGGCTCCAGCCGCGACCCGAACCGCGAGGACGTCTTGCGGACACCCTTGGCGACGGCCCGCACCCGACCGGTCCGACGGGTGAGCACGGTAATGATGCGGTCGGCCTCGGTGAGGGGGGCCGTGCGCAGGACGACACCTTCGTCGCGATACACCGGCACCCGCCCATGGTTGCACGGCCCCGAGTTCATGCGGTGAAGCGAGGTCGCCCGGCAGATGGCCGGTACCAGCCGGGATGTTCTCCTGAGGAGCCCGCCGGGCATCCCGTTCCCATAGCCGGGGGTAGGTACGGCAGTACATGGCGGCATGGACGCGGCATGGACGGTGCCCCGGTGGGGCCCGGCGGCGAGCCGGCTCAGAACCCCAGGCGACGCAGCTGACGCGGATCGCGCTGCCAGTCCTTGGCGACCTTGACATGTAGATCGAGGAAGACCGGGGTGCCGAGGAGCGCCTCGATCTGGGTACGGGCGCGGGAACCGACCTCCTTGAGGCGGGATCCACTGGTCCCGATGACAATCGCCTTCTGGCTGGGCCGCTCGACGAAGACGTTCACCCGGACGTCGAGGAGAGGACGCTGCGCCGGCCTGCCCTCCCGGGGGACCATCTCCTCCACCACGACGGCGAGCGAGTGCGGCAACTCGTCGCGGACCCCCTCCAACGCGGCCTCACGGACGAGTTCGGCGACCATCACCTGTTCCGGTTCGTCGGTCAGCTCCCCACCGGGATACAGCGCAGGCCCGGCGGGCAGCCGGGCGACGAGCATGTCGGCGAGCACGTCGACCTGGTAGGAGCGCACCGCGCTGACTGGAACGATGTCACTGAACTCGCCGAGCCCGGCGATCTCGAGCAGGCGGGCGCCGATCCGATCGGGATCGGCGACCCGGTCTGTCTTGGTGAGGATGGCGACCACCGGGGTGCGCTTGGGCAGCCGGGACAGCTCCTCGGCGATGAAGCGGTCCCCCCGGCCGACCGGCTCGTCCGCGGGCATGCAGAAACCGACGACGTCAACCTCGGACAGCGTGGCCCGCACCACGTCATTGAGCCGCTGCCCGAGCAGCGTGCGCGGCCGGTGCAACCCCGGGGTGTCGACCAGGACGAGCTGGGCGTCGTCGCGGTGGACGATGCCGCGGATGGCGTGCCGAGTGGTCTGTGGTCGCCCGCTGGTAATGGCGACCTTCGTCCCTACCAGCGCGTTCGTCAGCGTCGACTTGCCGGCGTTGGGCCGTCCGACGAGGCAGGCGAAGCCGGCCCGGAACGGCACCGAGGTCGTTGTCGACACGCTAGGTGGTCACCCTGGTCCGGGCGACGCCGTCCGGGCCGGCGAGGAACACCGGGATCCCGACGCCGAACTCGGCCAACGTCGCCAGGTCGGCGCGGTCGAGCTCGTCCTTCTGCGTGACCACCGCGGCAGCTTCGAACCGGCGGGCGCCACTGGACACCGCGGCGGCCACCGCCGCGCGCAGCGCCGAGATCGCTAGCTCGGCCCGGCCCAGGCCGAGAGTCGCCGCCGCGTAGGTGCGACCGTCGGTGTCACGCAGCGCCGCTCCCTCCGCAGGGTCGCCCGAGGGGGCGTAGGCACGCAGCCGCGCCGCCCTGGCCAGCACCACGAGCTTCGCGTCCTCGGCGGCGAGGTCGAGAGCCGGGACGCCGTCGGCCGAGTTGCCATCGGCAGGCACGGTCCCCGACCGGGTCACGTCGGCGGTCACGAATTCACCTTTCTGTCCGACGACGAGCTGCGCACGGGTTCGCCGCCGTCGTCGGATCGAGGAGGCGGCGAGCCGTCGTCGCCGTTCGACGGATGCGGCAACCGCTGGACGACCACGGTGCCGATCTGGTTACGCCGGCCGGCGGCCCGTTCCGCCGACAGCCGCAACCCACCGACCGTGACCGTCGCACCCGGGATGGGCACCCGTCCCAGGGCCGTGGCCAGCAGGCCACCGACGGTGAGGGTGTCGTCCGCGCCGGGCAGGTCGTCCACATCGAAGTGGAACAGCTTCGCCAGATCGTCGATGTCGAGCCGGGCGGTTACCCGCGCGGTGTCAGCGTCGATCCACTCCACCGGCGGAACCTCGTTGTCGTACTCGTCGGTGATCTCACCGACGATCTCCTCGAGGATGTCCTCGATGGTGACGAGTCCGGCCGTTCCACCGTACTCGTCGATGACGATCGCCATGTGGGTGCGCGACGCCTGCATCTCGCGGAGCAGGTCGTCCGCGGGCTTACTCTCGGGCACAAGCGCGGGCGAACGCATGATCTCAGCGATCGCACCGTCCTCGCCCCCCTCGCGTTCCCGGCGGACCATGTCCTTGAGGAAGGCGATCCCCACCACGTCGTCGACGCTCTCCCCGATGACGGGGATCCGCGAGAAGCCGCTGCGCAGGGCCAGCGCGAGGGCCTGCCGGACGGTCTTCGTCGACTCGATGAAGAGCATGTCCGGACGCGGCACCATCACCTCGCGCACCAGGGTGTCCCCGAGCTCGAACACCGACGCGATCATGTCGCGTTCCTCGCGCTCGATGACCTCGTTCTCCTCGGCGAGGTCGACGAGATCGCGCAGCTCGGCCTCGGAGGCGAAGGGACCATCCCGGAAACCAGGGCCGGGGGTGACCGCGTTGCCGAACGCGATCAGCAGCCGGGGCAACGGCCCGAAGATCCGCGCCAACCGGACCGTGAGACCGGCGCTGGCCAACGCCACCGCGGGGGCGTGCTGGCGGCCCAGGGTACGGGACATCACCCCGACGAGGATGTAGGCGACCAGGGTCGAGGCCAGCGTCCCGAGGCCGATCGCGGCGAACCTGGCCCCGTAGGCGTGCACGAACAGCACCGTGATACAGGCCGCGGCGAGCATCTCCGCGACGATGCGCAGGAGCAGCAGCAGCGCGAGGTAGCGGCCCGGATCGGCCACGACGGTCGCCAGGTTCCGGGCACCGGCCCGGCCCTGGCGGGAGAAGCCCTCGACCGTCACCCGGGAGACCCGGGTCAGGGCCGCGTCGATGCCGCCGAGACCCGCCGCGGTAAGCGAGCCCATCACGGCGATGAAGACGAGAAAAAGATCACCGGAACTCATGCGGACCCCCTTGTGCCGGGTCAGCGTGCGGGCGCGGCAGGGGGCTCTCCGGCGCCACCGCCACGGCCCTGGTCACTGCGGCGGCTCTGGTCACTACGGCGGCCCTCGCCGCCGCCCGCGGCATCGCGGGCGGCGTCCGCGTCGCCGGGGGCCCGCACCGCGCCGTCCCACGACGCGAGCAGCTGGCTCTGTACCTTCCACATCTCGCGTTCCTCGTCCGGCTCGGCGTGGTCGTAGCCGAGCAGGTGCAGGATGCCGTGGGTGCACAGCAGGGACAGCTCGCGATCGAAGGAGTGACCGGCCTGCTCCGCCTGCCGCCGCGCGACGTCCGGGCACAGCACGACGTCGCCGAGCAGGGTGGTCGGATCGTCGTCGACCGACTCCGACCACGAGGCGTCGAAGGCGTCGTCCTGCGGGAAGGACAGGACGTCGGTCGGGCCCTCCTCGCCCATGTACCGGACGTGCAGATCGGTCATAGCCTTCGGCTCCACCAGCATCACCGAGAGCTCGGCGAGCGGGTTCACCTTCATAGCGTCGAGCACGAACCGGGCGAGCGCGGCCAGCCTCACCTCGTCGACGTCACTCGCGCCCGACTCGTTGGCAACGAATACGGCCATCAGCGGTCCTCTCTGGCCGCGGCGACGGTCACCGTCGGTCCCGACGGGCAGACCGGGCCGGAGCGGGTGGCGGCGCGCTGGCCGCGTCCCAGCGGGCGTAAGCGTCGACGATCTCGCTCACGAGCCGGTGCCGAACCACATCGGAGCTGGTCAGGGATGCAAAATGGACGTCGTCGAGGCCGTCGAGGATCTCCCGGACCACCCGCAGCCCGCTGCGGGTGCCGCTGGGGAGGTCGACCTGGGTCACGTCCCCAGTAACAACGATCTTCGCGCCGAAGCCGAGCCGGGTGAGGAACATCTTCATCTGTTCCGGCGAGGTGTTCTGGGCTTCGTCGAGGATGATGAAGGCGTCGTTCAGCGTCCGGCCGCGCATGTAGGCCAGTGGGGCCACCTCGATCGTGCCGCTCTGCATCAGCCGCGGGATCGAGTCCGGATCGATCATGTTATGCAGCGCGTCGTAGAGCGGCCGCAGGTAAGGATCGATCTTCTCGTACAGGGTCCCCGGCAGGAACCCGAGGCGTTCCCCCGCCTCGACCGCGGGGCGGGTCAGAATGATCCGGTTCACCTTCTTGGCCTGCAACGCCTGAACGGCCTTCGCCATGGCGAGGTAGGTCTTGCCGGTGCCGGCCGGCCCGATCCCGAAAACGATGGTGTGCTGGTCGATCGCATCGACGTACCGCTTCTGGTTCAGCGTCTTCGGCCGGATCGTCCGGCCCCGGCTGGAGAGGATGTTGAGGGTGAGAACCTCGGCCGGCCGCTCCTCGGCGCCGCTGCGCAGCATCGCCAACGAATGGTCGACATGCTGCGGGCTGAGCTCCGTCCCGGCGTCGAGCAGCGCGATGAGCTCGGCGAACAACCTGGCAGCGAGCTCGTTCTCAGCCGGAGCGCCGGTGATGGTGATCTCGTTGCCACGCACATGGATATCCGAGGAGAAAGCCTTCTCGACGGTACGGAGCAGCTGATCCTGGTGACCGAGCAGACTCACCATGCTGTGCGGACCGGGTACGACAATGCGCGTCTGGACCCTGGTGTCGGGCGCGACGGGTGGCGTAACGGATTCGGGCATAAAGAGCGGCCAGCGAGGCCGGGGCACCTCTCAGGATTGATGATTGCGGTAGGCGGCGCGGCGCGGCGCGGACAGCCGACACCGGGACAGAACCCCTCCAGCCGGAGGGGCCGCCCAGCGAGGCGGACCACGGGCGCTACCTGGCCAGTCTATCCATCACCGCGCCGGGCCGTCCCAACGACCGAGATCCGCGAACACGACCGCCGCGGCCACGACGCCGGCGGTGGATGTGCGCAGCACCGTCAAACCGAGCCGCGACACAATCGCTCCGGCCTCACCCAGCGTGGCCAGTTCCGGCTCGGACACCCCTCCCTCGGGGCCCACGACGAGCACCAGCTCCGCCGCCGAGGCGGTCGGGCCCACCCGCTCCAGCACCTCAACCGAGCGGACCAGTCCAACCGAGCGGGCCAGTCCGACCAACGGGATGGTCGCCTCCTCGTGCAGGACGACGGCAAGCGCCGCCGCCCGCACCCGCTCGACAACCTCCTTCAGGCCGGCCAGCTCGCCCACCACTAGCCAGTGCAGTCGGTGGGACTGCTTCGACGCCTCCTCCGCGGCTCTGACCCAGCGTTCCCGGGCCCGCACGCCACGGACACCCTCGCAACGGGCCACGGACCGGGCCGCCGACCACGGCACGATCTCGTCGACACCGACCTCGGTCAGCATCTCCACCGCCCGCTCGCCCCGATCCCCCTTGGCAAGGGCCTGCACGACAACCAGCCGGGGGCTCGGGGCCCCGGCGGCGACCCGGCGCAGTCGATCTCATCCCGCCGGACGGCGACGACCTCGCACTCCACCGCATGGCCAAGACCGTCGGTCACGTCGACCGGTTCCCCCGGCCGCAGCCGGCGCACCATGGCCGCATGGCGACCCTCCGGACCAGCGAGGGTGAACGAGTCCGCGATCGGCAGCGGCGACAGCCGAAACAGGGCGCTGGTCAGGATGCATCCTCTCCGCAGCGGTCACGGCCGACGACCGGGCTAACGGCCGCGGCGCGTGCCCCGCCGCCGGAACAGCCCCGCCGCGCCGCCGCCGGAGGATCCGCCCACGACGGCCGGCGCCTCCTCGTCGCGCAGCTTCGCCAACTCCCGCAGCAACCGCTCCTGCTCGCTGTCCAGCTTCGTCGGAGTCTCGACGTTGATGTGGATGTGCAGATGACCGCGCCCGGCGGCCCGCAGATGCGGAACCCCGCGCCCGGCGAGCTTGATGACCTCACCGGGCTGGGTGCCGGGCTTCACGGCGATGGTCTCGGTGCCGTCGAGGGTCTCCAGCGTGGCGGAGGTGCCGAGCGCCGCCGAGGTCATCGGCAGCGGCAGCTCACAGTGCAGATCGTCGCCCTCCCGGGTGAAGACCGGGTGCTGCTTCTCGGAGACCTCGACGTAAAGGTCACCGGGCGGCCCGCCGCCGGGCCCGACCTCGCCCTCGCCCGACAGCCGGATGCGCATGCCGTCCTCGACCCCGGAGGGGATCTTCACGGTGAGCGTCCGGCGCTTGCGTACCCGGCCGTCGCCGCCGCAGTCCCGGCAGGGATGCTCGATCACGGTGCCGGTACCCGAACACCGCGGACAAGGCCGGGAGGTCACCATCTGGCCGAGGAAGGAACGGGTGACCTGCTGGACCTCGCCCCGCCCGCCGCAGGTACCGCAGGTCGACGGGTGCGTGCCGGGAGCCGCACCGGCGCCGGTACACGTCGAGCACACTGCCGCCGTGTCCACGGTGATCTCGCGCGTGGCGCCGAACGCGATCTCGGACAGGTCGAGCTCGATACGCAGCAGCGCGTCGTTGCCGCGCCGGACCCGGGACCGGGGCCCACGGCTCGACCCGCCGCCGAAGAAGGCGTCCATGATGTCACCAAGGCCGCCGAAACCGGCGCCGAACGGCGAACCACCACCGCCGCCGCCGGGCGCGAGCGGATCGCCGCCCAGGTCGACGATCTGGCGCTTCTCCGGATCGGAGAGCACCTCGTACGCGGCCGTGACGCCCCGGAAGCGCTGCTGCGCATCCGGATCTGGATTGACGTCTGGATGCAGCTCACGGGCCAGTTTGCGGTAGGCCCGCTTGATCTCGTCGTTCGACGCTTCCCGGCGTACGCCCAGAACGGCGTAATAATCCACTGCCATCAATCGGCACCCAAGAGTTCACCCACATATTTGGCGACGGCCCGGACGGCCGCCATCGTCCCCGGATAGTCCATGCGCATCGGGCCGACCACCCCCATCCCACCCAGCGCGAAGGGACCACGACCGTATCCCGTGGCCACCACCGCGGTGGACCGGAGGGCGTCCACATCCGTTTCGCGACCGATCCGTACGGTTACAGTACCGGTCTCCCGCGCCGAGCCGATGAGCTTCATCAGCACGACCTGTTCTTCCAATGCCTCAAGTATCGACCGCAACGAGTCGGCGAAGTCGACCGGGGACCGCGTGAGATTCGCCGTCCCGGCCATCGCGATGCGCTCCTCCTGCCGCTCGACCAACGACTCCAGCACGGCGCCGGCCATCGTGGTCAGGTAGGGGCGCAGCTCGGAGCGGGTGCTGTCGGGCAGGGCCGCGACGATGTCGGGGGCGTCGACCAAGCGCCGGCCGGCCAGCGCGCAGTTGAGCGCGGAACGCAGCTCGCCGGCGACCTCGTCGTCGATGGGTACGAGGCTGTCGACGATACGCTGCTCGACCCGCCCGGTGTCGGTGATGAGGACCATCAGCAGGCGGTACGGGCCGAGTGTGACAACCTCGATGTGCCGGATGCTGCTACTCGACAGGGAGGGGTACTGCACGACGGCCACCTGCCGGGTGAGCTGGGCGAGCAGCCGCACGGAGCGGCGCACCACGTCGTCCAGGTCGACGGCGCCCTCCAGGAAGCTCTGGATCGCCCGACGTTCAGCCCGGGACAGCGGCTTCACCCCGGACAACCGGTCCACGAACAACCGGTAGCCCTTGTCCGTCGGTATCCGTCCTGCGCTGGTATGGGGCTGTGTGATGTACCCCTCTTCCTCCAGGGCGGACATGTCGTTACGGACAGTAGCTGATGACACACCGAGGTTGTGCCGCTCCGCCAGCGCCTTGGAACCCACCGGCTCGTTGCTCAGCACAAAGTCCTCAACAATCGCCCGAAGGACTTCGAGCCGCCGATCCTCCAGCACGCGGTCGCACCCCCTTCACCAGGCGGGACGTGGCCGGGCCACGGCATGTACAGCGGCGGGCACCCAGCTTGGCACTCGGCCGCAGTGAGTGCCAAGTG
>NZ_CDWTMO010000007.1:34846-51974 GCF_977946435.1 Frankia sp. CgKIO3
CCGAACTCCAGGGCACCGGGTTCCACCAGGCCGGACTTCGCGAGCCCGGCGGCGGCCTCCCGGCCGGCCCCGTCCAGCTCACCGACGGCCAGTCCCTCGGCCAACCGGACGCCCAGCATGACCCGCTCGACCCTGCGGGCCTGCGCGTCGAGCTCCTCCCGGGCGGCCGCGGGACTGCGCCCGGCCCCCAGCCGGGCCGCGTACTCCGCCGGATGACGCACGTTCCACCATCGCACCCCGCCGACGTGGCTGTGCGCGCCCGGACCGATCCCCCACCAGTGATCTCCGCGCCAGTACCCCAGATTATGCCGGCACCAGGTACCGGCCCCCCGCGACCAGTTGCTGACCTCGTAGCTGGTCAGGCCGGCCGCGCACAGAGCGTCATCGGCCTGCAGGTAGCGGTCGGCAAGCAGGTCGTCGTCGGGTTCGAGCAGCTCGCCCCGGCGGACCCGACGGGACAGTTTCGTGCCCTCCTCAACCGTCAGCGCGTAGGCACTGACGTGGTCCGGGCCGAGCTGGATCGCCGCGTCCAGGCTCGCCGCCCAGTCCGCCTCCGACTCGCCCGGAGCCCCGTAGATGAGGTCCAGGCTGACCTGGTCAAAGCCGGCCTTGCGGGCCCAGCGCATCACCTCGGGCACGCGGCCGGGGGTGTGCCGCCGGTCCAGGGCGGCGAGGACGTGCGGACGGCTACTCTGCATGCCAAAGGAGATCCGGGTGTAACCGGCGGCGCGCAGCTGCTCCAGTTGCGCCGGATCCACCGACTCCGGATTCGCCTCGGTAGTGATCTCCGCGTCGGGCGCCAACCCGAACCCGTCGTCCAGGATCCGCAACAGCCGCCCGAGATCGTCAGCGGTCAACAGGGTCGGCGTGCCGCCACCGACGAAGACCGTAGAGATCACGAGCTCCTGCTCACCAAGCACGGTACGCGCGAGCCGGACCTCGCCGGTCGCGATGTCGACGAACGTCGTGAGGCCCACCGACGACACCAGTGCGCCGCCCAGGTCGGCCGCCGTGTAGGTGTTGAAGTCGCAGTAGCCGCAGCGCGCCGCACAGTAGGGCACATGCACGTAGACCCCGAACGGTCGCCGGGTCACCTCGGCCAGCGCGGCAGCCGGGAGGGCACCGTCGTCCGGCGGAGGCGAGCCGTCGGGAGGCTTTTGTGGCATGCCCCCAGTGTGCCCCCAACGTGTGCTCTCGCGGCAACGCTACGTTTGTCAACCGCGTCGGCGGGCCAAGGATGGCCACACGAGGACCACCTGGAGATAAGGCCGGAATACCCGCTTCGGCGAAGCTGGCCAAGTGTAATGACATTTTGTCATCGTTGGGCACAGAAGGGAAAATATGGGTGGTTCACCGTGGACCGATCGACGTCGGTGCGAAAAGATCCGGTCATGGACGACGACGCCAGGGCCGTTCTCGACGAGATCTTCGAACTGCTCCCACCCCGAACCACCGTGTACCGTTCCAGCGCCGCCGCCCCCGTCGCGGGCCTGTCGTTCTCCGAACCGGCCACCGAACCGATCCGTCTCCCGGCCACCCCCCTGCCGACCGGCTGAGCGGCCGAGCGGCCGAACAGACAGATGGCGCCACGGTCCCGCGTCGGCCCCGCACCGGACTCACTTCACCGCCGGCTTGCCGGTGTCCGTGGACAGCGCCGCGATGAAGGCCTCCTGTGGCACCTCGACCCGACCGATCGTCTTCATCCGCTTCTTGCCCTCCTTCTGCTTCTCGAGCAGCTTGCGCTTGCGGGTGATGTCGCCGCCGTAGCACTTGGCGAGCACGTCCTTGCGGATGGCGCGGATGTTCTCCCGCGCGATGATCCGGCTGCCGATCGCCGCCTGGATCGGCACCTCGAACTGCTGACGCGGAATCAGCTCGCGCAGCTTGGTCGTCATGGACACGCCGTAAGCGTAGGCCTTCTCACGGTGCACGATTGCCGAGAAGGCATCGACGGTCTCCCCCTGCAACAGGATGTCGACCTTCACCAGATCGGCCAGCTGCTCCCCCGCCGGCTCGTAGTCGAGGCTGGCATAGCCCCGGGTCCTGGACTTCAGGGCGTCGAAGAAGTCGAAGATGATCTCACCGAGGGGCAACGTGTACTTGAGTTCCACCCGGTCGGTCGACAGATAGTCCATCCCCTTCAGGACGCCGCGCCGGCCCTGGCACAGTTCCATCACCGCCCCGACGAAGCCGGTCGGCAGCAGCATCATCGCCTCGACGACGGGCTCGTACACCTCGGCGATCTTCCCACCCGGCCAGTCACTGGGATTGGTCACTGTGACCTCGGAAAGGTCCTCCATGACCACCCGGTAGACGACGTTCGGGGCCGTGGAGATGAGGGTGAGGTTGAACTCGCGCTCCAACCGCTCCCGGACGATCTCCAGATGCAGCAGGCCCAGGAAGCCGCACCGGAATCCGAACCCCAGTGCCGCGGAGGTTTCCGGTTCGTAGGTCAGGGCGGCGTCGTTGAGCTGAAGCTTGTCGAGAGCCTCGCGCAGCGCGGGATACTCGCTGCTGTCGATCGAATACAGCCCGGAGTACACCATCGGCAACGGATCCCGATAGCCACCGAGCATCTCCGTCGCCGGCCGCCGGGTAGTGGTGATGGTGTCGCCGACCCGGGCCTGCCGGACGTCCTTGACCCCAGGGATGACGTAGCCGACCTCGCCGACCGACAGCGACCCGGTCGGATGGGGGTCCGGCGAGATGACACCTACCTCGAGGGTCTCGTGGCTCGCGCCGGTCGACATCATCAGACACCGGTCGCGGGTGGTCAGCGTGCCATCGACCACCCGTACATAGGTGATGACGCCGCGGTAGATGTCGTAGACGCTGTCGAAGATCATCGCACGAGCCGGACCGTCCGGATCGCCGACCGGGGCGGGCACCCGGCGCACGATCTCGTTGAGCAGCTCCGGCACCCCCTGGCCGGTCTTGCCGGACACGCGGAGCACCTCGCCCGGTTCGCAGCCGATAATCGTCGCGATCTCCTCGGCGTACTTCTCCGGCTGGGCCGCCGGAAGATCGATCTTGTTGAGTACCGGAACGATGGTCAGGTCGTTCTCAATCGCCAGGTACAGGTTCGCCAGAGTCTGCGCTTCGATGCCCTGGGCCGCGTCGACCAGCAGCACCGCGCCCTCGCAGGCCGCGAGCGAACGGCTCACCTCGTAACTGAAGTCAACGTGGCCCGGCGTGTCGATGAGATGCAGGATGTAGTCCCGACCATCGTCGGCCCGCCATGGCAGGCGCACGTTCTGGGCCTTGATGGTGATCCCACGCTCACGCTCGATGTCCATGCGGTCGAGATACTGCGCGCGCATGTTGCGCGCCTCCACGACACCGGTCACACCAAGCATCCGATCGGCAAGGGTCGACTTGCCGTGGTCGATGTGGGCGATGATGCAGAAGTTGCGGATCATCGCCGGGTCGGCGCCGGGCGCCAGGTGCGGGGCTGTGGACACGCGGAGAGTTCTCGTTTCGCTCGCGGTGATCACGGTGGAGCCGCCCATGCCGAGATCTGGGTCGACCACCTTCATCGTGCCAGGAGCCGCGCGCGCCGGTGCGCCGGTGCGCCGGCGCGCGGGGGTTTGATAATCTGAGTGCCGTCCGTGACGGACCGCATCCGTGACGGGCCGTATCGTCGTCCGGTCATGATCTGCTCGCCATTCCGTGCGGCGCGTACTATAACCTGTCCGCACCACCCCGACTCGACAAATCAGAGGTTCTCCCGCGTGGCCAACATCAAGTCGCAGATCAAGCGCAACCTCACCAACGAGAAGCGGCGGCTGCGCAACAAAGCTGTGAAGTCGGAACTCAAGACGCACGTGCGTCGCTTCCGCGACGCCGTGGAGGCCGGTGACGTCGAGCGCGCCGACGAGACGCTGCGGATCGCGTCCCGTAAGCTGGACAAGGCCGTCAGCAAGGGTGTCATTCACGCCAACCAGGCCGCCAACAAGAAGTCGGCACTGGCTCGCGCGCATGCCGACTTGGCCGCCAGCTGAGTCGTCTTCCTACAGCCGGAGCGCCGCAGGCGTCCCGGCCTTTCCGCGTGTCCACCCGCCGGTCAGGCCTCTCGTCCGGTCAGAGCCCGCTGCACGGCATGGAACGGGCTCCGGGCTGCAGTGGGGGGGCCGGTTCCGCCGAGACGTCGTCCGGCCGGATCAGCCGCTCAAGCACCTCGTGATAGGCAACCATCGCGCCGACGGTCAGCGGGAGGACACCGACCACCCAGGCGCTCGCAAGATCACCAAGTGCAATCACCACCGTGACCAGCCCAGTCACGATCATGAGCAGTCCCCGCATCCAGCCCGCAGGTAGCACCCGCAGGCCGAACCAGCCGCCCGGCGGCGGGGCGTCAGGGTCGACGGCCGGCTGGGGAGCCACGACGAGGCCGGCACCGGCTCCCGGACCGTCGGTCATCCCCGGCTCCCGGCCGCCCGGGCCCGCCCACCCGACCTGGCCACGGCGACCTCGCGCAACAGTTTCTCCAAGGCGTAACCGGCGTCGACCGCAGTGCCCTTGACGCCAGCGTCGGCCTCGGCGGCCGCCCGCAGGGCCTGGCCGAGACCCCGGTCCGACCAGGCTCGGGCGGAGCGCTGCGCCTTCTCGACCTTCCAGTCCGGCATGCCCAGGGCTCGGGCGAGATCCCACTTCGAGCCAGGACCCGCGGACGCCACCCGGGCGAGGTCACGCAGACCACCGGCGACGGCACTGGAGACCAGTACGGCCGCGGTACCCCCCTCCAGGGACTGACGCAGCAGCGTCAACGCCTGCGGCAGGTCGCCGCCGATGATCGCGTCCGCGACGGCGAACCCGCTGGCCTCGGCCCGGCCCCGGTGGAAACGGGCCACCGCGGCCTCGTCGAGCAGCCCGTCGGTGTCGGCCACGAGCTGATCGCAAACGGCGGCGAGCTCACGCAGATCACCGCCGACCGCGTCGAGCAGGGCGCGCACCGCGCCCTCGCTGACCCGGCCGCCGAGACGCCGCACTTCGGCGACGACGAAATCGTGACGCTCCCGCGGCTTGGTGATCTTCACTGCTGGCACGACCCGCGCTCCCGCGGCCTTCATCGCGTCCGCGAGTTTGCGGTTCTTCACCGCTCCGCTGTGGACGACGACGAGCACGACGTCGTCGAGCGGACGACCGATGTACTCCAGCAACGCGTCACGCAGATCCTCGGCGAGGTCCTGCGTGCCACGGACGACCATCACCCGGCCACCTCCGAACATCGAGGTGGCGCCGAGGTCGATCAGATCGGCTTCGCTGAGCTCACCGGCCGCCCGGTCGACGACCTCGACGTCGGGATCACGGGCCCGAGCCGCGTCGAGAACCCCGCGCACGGCTCGACCGACGAGTAGATCCTCGTCGCCGGTGACGAGGACGAGCGGCGGCAGTTCAGAGGAGGACACGCAGGTGAGCATGTCACGATCCGCCCCCAGGCCGGCGGAGCACCACCGAGACGCGGACCCGCGCCCCCGACCCGGAGGCGGCTCCCGCCGGCGACCCGGACTCGGCGGACCCGGCGGGTGCCGCCGCGGCGACCACCGCCACCGCGCCGTCGCGGTCGGTCCGGGCGACGGCCATGCCGGACCGGCGCAGCGTCCGCAGGGTGGACCGCGCGGGATGACCATAGCTGTTCCCGGTGCCGACACTGATCAGGGCAAATCGGGCCCCGGTCGCCGCGAGGAAGGTGACGTCCTGATCCGCGGCGCCGTGATGGGGCACCTTGAGCACGTCGGCTCGTAGAGCCGTCCGATCCCCCGGCCTGCCGGTCAACATCCGCTGGGCCGGCGGCTCCACATCCCCGGTGAGCAGGATGGTCACCTCCCCCACCCGTGCGGAGAGCACCAGGCTCGCGTTGTTGGGATCGCTCTCGGTGCCGTGCAACACGGTGCGCGGAGCCAGGACGGTCCAGGAGACCGCCCCCACCCGTGCCCGGGAGTCGATGACGGCCGTCCGCAGCGGCACACCGGCCCGCCGGGTCCACTGTTGGACCCGATGCCACTGGAGAACGGGTTCCCCCAGCGGGCTGCTGAGTACCTCCCCCACCGGAAGCCGGCCGAGCACGGCCGGCAGCCCCTCGACGTGATCGGCGTGGAAGTGACTGAGAATGACCACCGGTATCCGTCGCACGCCGAGGTCGGAGAGGCAGCGGGTCAGCAGGGCCGGATCGGGGCCGGCATCGACCAGCACCGCGGTGCCCGGTCCCGCCGACAGCACGAGGGCGTCGCCCTGACCGACGTCGCAGGCGACCAGGCGCCAGCCGCCCGGCAACGGCGCATCGCGCCAGGAGCAGGCCGACCAGGGCCGCGGCGACCAGTCGCCGCGGCACCCGCCTCCGCAGCGTCGCCACCACAAGCCCGGCGACACCGGCGACCGCGCCCGCTCCCATCACCCCCGTGGGCCACGGCAGCGTCGCGGCAGGAAGATCGGCGCACCGGCCGGCGACCGTCACCAGCCACCAGCACGGCAGATCGGCGAGGTGCGCGAGCAGCCCGGCTGCTGACGGCGACACCGCCGCCACGACCAGCGTCAGTACCCCCAGCACGGTCGCCGGTGCGACGGCGGGCACGGCCAAGACGTTCGCGGGCACCGCCACGAGGCTCAGCCCCCCACCGGTCCAGGCCAACACCGGGGTGCACGCCAGCTGGGCGGCGGCCGCGACGGCGAGCACCTCGGCGATCCGCGCCGGCAGCCGCCGAGCGAGCGCGTCCCGCCAGCCCGGCGCAAAAACGATCATTCCGGCCGTGGCGAGGACGGACAGCGCGAAGCCGACCGAGAGGGCGAGCGCGGGATCCACCAGGACTAAGACGATCACGCTCGCCGCCAGGGAGGGCAGCACCGCCCTGGGACCGCCAATGGCGAGCCCGAGCAGGCCGACCAGACCCATCGCCCCGGCACGCAGCACGCTGGCCGAGGGCCGGGCGAGCACGACGAACCCGACGAGGGCGAGGGCTCCCACCGCGGCGCGCGACCGTGACCCACGCCCGGTCCATCCCATGAGGTAGAGCGCCGAGGCCGTCACGATGGCGACGTTGCTACCGGACACGGCCGTCAGATGGGACATTCCGGCGGCGCGGAAGTCCGCGCGCACCGCGTCGTCGAGCCCGGAGACGTCGCCGACCACGAGGCCGGGTAGCAGCCCGCGACGCGGTTCGGGCAGTCCCCCAGCGGCTCGACGCAGCCCGGCCCGTAGCCCCCCGGCGATTCGTTGGATCATGGTGGGCCCGCCGCGGGTCCGCGGTGGGCCGTTGGCGAACAGAACGGCGGCCACGGTGTCACCGACCCGAGGTTCGGCGAGCCTGCCGGAGACGACCAGGTGCTGGCTGGGCAGCAGAGCGCCCCAACCGCCGCCCCGCGCGAGCAGAACCATCGGGGCCCGGACCCGCAGATCCGCCGGGGCGCGGTGAGGCGCTCCGCCCGGACGGAGATCACGAAGGTCACGCGATCGGCGCCGCCAGCCCCCTCCCCGGCCCCCTCTCCGGCTCCGGGCCCGGTTCCCGTCCGGACCGCGGTGGACGAGGAGGTGGCGCGGGGATCGTCGGTGACGACGACCTCGGCTGTGACCAGACGGCCATGCCGGACCAGATCGGCGAGCGGGCCGCTGTCACGTGGACGAGCCGCCAGTCCACCCGCGAAAAACCCGGCGGCCAGGAAGACGAGGGCCGTGAGAACGACGACGGCGACGGCGGAGCGCCACCCGACGCCCCGGGTGAGCGGCGCGCTACGCGGCTGCGACGGCACCGGCGACAGCGACTGCGACTGCGACTGCGACTGCGACGGACGGGACCCGCCCGTAGCCACCTCGGCCCGATCGCCGCCCGGTCCTGGGCGAGTCGGCCGAGCGCCCCGCGGGCGGACCCGGACCAGCAGGAACACCGGAGCCGCGACGAGCACCGCACCGGCGGCGCCCAGCAACGGAACGGACGGCGGCCAGGTGCCGGCAACCGCCGCGCCGGCCCAGGCCATGACCGCCGGGCCCACCAGCCGGGCGTCCATCGGACGGGAATCCCCGGACGGCCGTTCCGGCAGCGCGAGTCCCGTCTCCATCCCGACGTCGACCACCGGAGCGTCAAACCTTCAGCAATGGCAGCAGATCGGCCAGCCGCTTGTCGCCGACTCCGGTCACCTCCGCGAGCTGCTCGGGCGACCGGAAGGGCCCGTGCGCCGTGCGCCACTCGACGATGCGGCGAGCCAGCACGGGCCCAACCCCGGGCAGACCGTCAAGCTGCTCGGCGGTCGCGGCGTTCAGGTCGATCGGACCGGTCGCCGCGGTGGAACCGGCGGCGCTCGCGGTGCTCCCGCCGACGGGCCCGAGGCCGGTACCTGCGGGTTGCCCAGGCGGCGCCGGGCCGGGCCTGCCATCGACGAGGACCTGTTCCCCGTCGACCAACATCCGGGCCAGGGCAAGGCCGGTCGTGTCGGTGCCCGGGAGCGCTCCCCCGGCGCGTTCGATCGCATCCACCACACGCGCGCCCGCCGGGAGCCGGACGACACCCGGCCGGGCCACCCGGCCGGCGACGTCGACCACCACCTCGCCGCTCGCCCCGGTGCGGGCGGCCCTGGTCGTCGGTGCCGAGGCCACGTTCGTATCCATGGCGGAGGTGGGACCGGTGGCCCCGTGGTCCGAGTGGTCCGACCGGGCGTTGCCAGCCGCCGACTCCCCCGTCCGGAGGGTACCGACCTCGGAGGAGGCGAGCGGTACCGGGCGGTGCTGCCAGGAGAACCAGGCGGTCATGAGCGCGGCGGCGAGGGCGACCAACGCGAGAACGAGGGCGGCCCGGGCTGCCGGCGCCACCACGATGCCATGCAGCGTAGCTGGAAGCCGCCTGCGGATGACGCCGACCAGATCGCCCCGCGGAACTCCCGGCGCCGTCCGGCCAGCCGATGGCCCGCGATCAGGTCCCCGGCCGCCTTCGTCCTCGCCATCGTCCATCTCGCGCCCCGGACGGGGGTGGACTGGATGGGGGTGGAGCGGGCGGCGCCGATCCGTTCGACCGGCGACCGGCCGATCAAGATCGGCCCCGTCCGCCGCAAGCTCGTCCGCGGCCCATCCGTCGGCGGCCCGGTCCTCATCGAGGAACACGCCCTCGCGAATCCCGACCAGGTCGGACTTGTCGCCACCGATCTCCTGCTCGTCTTTGGTGAACGTGGCGTCGCGAACGCGGCGGGATCCACCAGCCGAGCCGTCTACTGGTGGGTCCGGCGGACGCAGCGGCACGGTGGCGTCGTCCGACGGCAGCAGGTCCAGCGATGGCCATCGCGATGAAACGGACGGTTCAGACGGAAATGCGCGGACGGGGAAGCGCGGCGGCGGGGCCGGCGGCGGGTACCCGGGACCAGGGGTGGATTCGACCATGACTGGACCGTAGATCGATCACGGCGGCTCCCGCTCCGCTTGCCGCCGTCCTGTGGACAGCCGCCCGTCGTCCACAGCCCCCGCCCAGTGGCCTGCCGGGGTCCCGGTTCTGTCGCAGCCATGGGCTCGGCGGTAAGGTCCGCTCGACACTGATTGTGGGAGCACCACTGGGAGGTGCGCCGATGCGCGTGATTGTCGACTACGACCGCTGCGCGAGCAGCGGAACCTGTGTCCGTCTCGTCCCGAACGTGTTCGAGATCCGCGACGACGGCTTCCTCTACCTCCTCGACGAGGAACCCGACGACGCCAGGTGGGACGACATCCAGGAGGCTGTCGACTCCTGCCCAACCGAGGCGATCAATATCTCCGATAGCTGATCACGGCGTGGCGGTCGGTCCGACTCCCTGGAGGGCACGCCTCCGAAACGGATCCGACCGCTCGAACCCTCCACGGCGCACCAACCCCGCCGGCAGCCGGCCGGGAGTATGAGTCGCGGTAGCGGCTCACCAGAACCGGGTAGAGACCTTCTGACGAGAGCGGCCCGCGCATTTCCGGGCGGAGCCCCAACCCGGGGAGGTGCCTCGATGGCCACGATCTACCGGCAGCACCGACGTCAGCAAGCCCCCAGCACGCTGTGGCCGGCGTTGCTCCTGCTCGGTGCGGCGGTCACCGTGCTGGGACTTCTACTGATCACGAACCCCTTCGCGACCGCCGGCACACTGGCGGTCCTCGCCGGAGTGGCACTCGTGCTCTCCGGCATCAGCGAGACGATCGCCGCGGTCCGGTCAGAGAACACCGCGGGGACTGCCCTGTTTGGGATCATGCTTGCGGTCGGCGGCGTCATCGTGCTGCTGTGGCCGGGAGCCACCCTCCGAGTCGTCGCGCTGCTCGTCGGCGCGATACTGATCATCACCGGGGTCGTCCGGGCCCTGGTGACCTGGGCGAGCAGATCCTCGCGCGGGACCGGTCGCGGCATCGCCGGTCCGCTCATCCTGGCCGCGCTCAGTATCGTCCTCGGCGTACTGGCGCTGACCTGGCCGGAAGCGACGATCATGGCACTAGCGGTGATCTTCGGAATCCAACTGATCGTCACCGGCGTCACCGAGATCGCGCTCGGGCTCGCGCTTCGCCCGCGCGGTCACTCCTGACCTCCGGCGACCATCCGTTCTCCGGATTTCCGGCGGATCAACCCGCGATTGCCGAGCGCGCCCGCCGGGTCACCCGCCTCCCGGCCCGGCGGCAGTGCCTTTGCCCGGGGCATTGACGGGGGTATCAACCGGGTCGATACCGAACAACGACAGATCGACGGTGCCGCCCACCCGCGCGGACGAACCGGCACCACCGCCGACGGAACCACCGGACCGCTCCGGGTCCACCGCGAGAGCCGCCCGCCCGCCTGCGCGACGGCCGCGGCGACCACCGGATCGATCTCGACGGGATCGATGAGATGACGACCCTTGTTCCGGACACTGCCCACCTCGGCTGCGACCGGATGCGCCGCGACCACCCCGGCCGGCGCCGGCCGCAGCAGCGAGGCGAACGCGGCGGGATCGCGGACCGAGGGATCCATCCAGCGATCCCAGGCGGCCTCGGGCAGGATCACCGGCGAGCGGTCGTGCAGGAACTCCAGCCCCGCGGCGGCTCCGGTCGTGAGGATCGTGAAGGTCACCAGCGGGGCCTCACCCCGGCGCCAGACCTCGTAGAGACCCGCGAACGCGAAGATCCCGCCGGTTGCGGGATGGCCCGCGGGACGGATGTAGAAGGGTTGCCCCCGCCGCGAGCCGCCACCCGGATGGAACCACTCGTAGAACCCGGTCGCCGGGACGAGGCAGCGCCGTGCGGCGAAGGCCGACCGGAACGCCGGCTTGGTCGCCGCCGTCTCCGACCGCGCATTGATCATCTTTGCGCCGATCGTCCGGTCCTTGGCCCAGGACGGCACCAGCCCCCAGGTCGCGAGGCGAAGGACCCGCTCGGTCCGGCCGGCCGGAGGCGGCTTCCCGGCCGGAGGGAGGTGCGCCTCACCCCGAAAAGCGCCGTCCGGGAGCTCACGCGGCTCGGCGACGACGATCGGCATCGTCGAGGTGGGCGCCACGTTGTAGTTCTCCGTCACCGCGCCGGCAGTCTCGTCGTGAGCGGACATCGCCGCGGCGAGGTCGTCGGTCTTCAGCTTCTGGGTGTACCGACCGCACATGGCGCCAGCGTGGCACCCGGGTCCGACAGGTCGCAGGTTCCGCGCGGAGGTCGCCCGAACGCGAGGGTCGCCCGAACGCGAAAGTCACCCGAACAGCGCGGCGAGGCCACCGGCCAGCGCGCCGAGATTGACCAGGCCGAAGAACCCGACCCAGAGCGTCGGGGGCAGTCCGGTCAGCCGTGCGAGCTGATCCGGATCGGAATCCCCGGCCCGGCGCCGACGGCGCCCCCGCTGCACCTCGATCACCGGGCGGATCGCGCCCAGCAGCAGGAAGCACGCAATGTACGCGGCGAATCCGGCGCGCACGCTCTGCGGCGCGAACCAGGAGACCGCCAGGATTCCCGCGGTACTCCCTAGCACGGACAGGGCCCCGAAACCGTTGCGGATCACGAGCAGCATCGCCAGCAGCAGCGCCACGCACAACTGCAGCAGCAGACTCGTCCGGCCGGTGGCCAGCAGGCCCGCAGCTCCGAGACCGAGCAGGGACGGTGCCGTGTAGCCGGCGGCGACGGTCACGACGACACCCGCACCGGTCGGCCGCCCGGAGGACACGGTCACTCCGGAGGTGTCCGAATGCAGCCGAACGCCAGCCAGGCGGCGCCCGGTCGCGACCGCGGCCAGGGCATGTCCACCTTCGTGTGCAATTGTTATCACATATCTAGATATCGGCCATAGGCGGTCGCTGAGTACCGTCAGGGCCGCCAGAATCGCGGCAACGACGAGCACCCACTGCGGCGGCGCCGGCTGCGCCGCGATGCCCCGGCGCAGAATTTCCATTTCCGTTCTCTCTCCCTCATCCGCGCGGTTGGTCCCGCTCCTCCACAGACGTCTGATACGAACATCATCGATCCTGCCCCCCGCCCGCACGCGACGTCGCCTTCCGGTGAAACCGGACCGCGGTATCGCCGGACATCCACGACGACCGGTGTCAGGGGGTGGGGGTAAGGTCGTGTCGCATTCGGCACACCGGTGAGACCGCGAGGAACATCGAGGAGTGGCCCGTCGTGGCGGAGTACGTCTACCGGCCGGTGGTCAGCATGGTGCGGGGACTTTTCGGCGCACTGCGCCTGCGTCTTGACATCCAGGGCACGGAGAACATCCCGGCATCGGGGGGCGGCATCGTCCTGATCAATCACGTCTCGTACCTGGACTTCGCGCTCGCGGGTCTGCCGTTCTGGATCGCGGAGCGTCGGCTGGTCCGGTTCATGGCCAAGAAGGCAGTCTTCGACCACCGGATCAGCGGGCCGCTCATGCGCGGCATGCACCACATCCCGGTCGACCGGGAGGCCGGCGCGGCGTCTCTGCGCCACGCCCTCGACGCACTGCGAGCCGGGGAACTCGTGGGCGTCTTCCCCGAGGCGACGATCAGCCCGAGTTACTGTCTGGCGACATTCAAGACCGGGGCGGCCCGGATGGCCGCTCACACGAAGGTACCGGTGATCCCGGTGATTCTCTGGGGCAGCCAGCGCATTTTCACCAAGGGACGGCCCTTCAGCCTGCGGGACGCGATCGGCGTCCGCGTCTCGATCACGGTAGGCAGGCCCGTCCAGCCCACGGAACTGGGTAAGGGCCGCGACGGCACGGCGCTGCTGGAGAAGGTGATGAACGAGCTGCTCGACGATGCGCA
Source organism: Frankia sp. CgKIO3 (assembly GCF_977946435.1). Taxonomy (NCBI): domain Bacteria; kingdom Bacillati; phylum Actinomycetota; class Actinomycetes; order Frankiales; family Frankiaceae; genus Frankia; species Frankia sp. CgKIO3. The sequence continues at coordinate 48,023 of NZ_CDWTMO010000007.1, forward strand.
GCGCCGCTACCCGCGGCCCGCGCCGGGCGAGCCGGACTGGTGGCTGCCCGCGCATCTCGGTGGCTCGGCTCCTCCTCGGCCGGCCGATCAGGACGCCGCCGCCAAGCAGAGCACCTCCGAGGAATCCGGCCAAAGCTGACAGATCCCCGTCGGAACCCTTGCCGACCGGCGATCCCACGGACGACTCTGCGCGGTTACCGTGCGTTCTTCGAGGAAGTGCTCACCCACGAGCACCGCCCCGGGACGGAGGCCCGTCGGCCTCGGTACCGGACGGCCTCGGTACCGGACGGCCTCGGTACCGGACGGCCTCGGTACCGGACGGCGGCCGGTACCGGGTCAGCAGAGCGGCCCGGCGCGCGGGGTGCAGGTTCGCCCGGGTGACGTCCCCGCCGTAATGCTCGACAACGCGGTCGTCCATCAGCCGAAACCACACCGGCGGGAGATACGCCGCGAGCAGGAGCGTAGCGTACCCCGCCGGTAGCTGGGGAGAGGCCTCGAAGGACCGCAGTGCCTGGTAGCGCCGGGTCGGGTTGGCGTGGTGGTCGCTGTGTCGCTGCAACTGATAGAGCGCCAGATTGCTGATCACGGCATCGCTGTTCCAGCTGTGCCGGGGATCGACCTTCTCATAACGCCCGCTCGGGGTCAGCTCCCGGGCCAGGCCGTAGTGCTCGATGTAGTTGATCCCCTCCAACAAGGTGAACCCGAAGGCCGCCTGGGCGACGAGGAAGACGAGCACGGCCGGCCCGAACGCGACGGCCAGCGTCGCGAACAACACTGCGGTGAGCAACCAGCCGAGCACGACCTCGTTGCGCACCGACCAGATCCGTCGGCCGCGCAACCGCAGCCGGGCGGCCTCCAGCGACCAGGCGGAACGCAGACTACCGACGACGGTCCGCGGCCAGAACCGCCAGAAGCTCTCCCCCAACCGGGCACTCGCCGGGTCCGCCGCCGTCGCTACCCGCACGTGATGACCCCGGTTGTGCTCTACGGAGAAGTGACCGTACGCGGTCGGCGCCAGCATCAACCTCGCCAACCACCGCTCGAAAATCCCTCGCTTGTGGCCGAGCTCGTGCGCGGTGGTGATGCCCACCCCGGTCACGGTGCCGACCGACACCACCACTCCGATCCGGGCGGACCACAACAGGTCGCCGTTCGCCCAGGCCGAGGCGCCCAGCACCAGGCCGACGCCCGCCAGCGGCAGGTAGAGATACGTGCACCGGCGGTAGTAACGGTCGGTCTCCAGCGCGGCCCGGATCTCCTCCGGTGGATTGACCGGATCCGGCGGTGTGGTCATGTCGAGCAGCGGAACCAGGACGAAGACGAAGAGCGGGGTGATCCACCAGTACAGCCCGACACCCGTTCGATGCCACAGTCCGTATCCCACGATGGCCAGCAACGGGACGATGATTGCGGTGAGCCACATGTACCGCTTGCCGTCCCGCCAGGCGAGGCCGCCGGGCGCGGTGAGGACAGGTGCCGCCATCGGTACCTCCGATTTGCCGGCTGGACCGCCGACCGCGCCGACCGCCACCAGGGGGCGAAAACCCCTGACGGCGCACCACAACTGGACAGTGAGCCTGCCACGTGTCATATACGCTGACAACAGAACGCCGGTCACATCGAGGAGCAAGACCCGTGCAAACAGGTGGCGTGACGCCGTCGCCCGCGGGCCGGCGGTCCCGTTCGATGACCGACTCGCCCCCCTGGATCGGCGGGGTGATGGTCGGCACCCTGCTGCTGTCCGCCGTTGTTCTGATCACGTACACGCTGCTTCCCCTGCCCGGCCAGGAACGGCTGGGTGCGGGCAACTACGTCCTCGCCGCCGTGCTGTTCGCCGCCAACATCCTGCTGCCCCGGCTACTGCGACGGCACCGGCGCCGCCGGACCCACCGGCCGTGATCCATCCGCGCACCGGTCCCCGCCCCAGGCCGGCCGCGTGGCCTGTCCCACGCCCGGCGCATCCCGGCGCCTTCCGGGAACCCCGGCTGCCACGATGGCCGAATGTCCGCACTGATCGTGCTCCTCGTCGGCCTGGTGGCGGGCATCGGGGTCCGGCACCGCGGACGACTGCCCGCGGACACCGCCCATGTGATCAACATCTGGCTGCTGGACGTGGCCCTGCCCGCTCTGACGCTGCGCGCCATGCACGGCATCGTCTTCCCGCCGAACCTCGCGCTCGTCATCGCCGCGCCCTATCTGCTCTTCGTCCTGACGACGGCCGGCTACGTGCTGGCCGGACGAGCGTTGCGGATGCCGCGGGAGGTCGTCGTCGCTCTGATCGCCACAACCGCAGTGGCGAACACAAGCTTCGTCGGCCTCCCGATGGTGACCGCCTTCTTCGGCGCGTCGTCGGTCCCGGTCGCCGTGCTCGTGGATCAGCTCGGTTCCTTCCTGCTGCTGAACACGGTGGTCCTCGGGACGGTCACGATCAGTGCCGGCGCATCGCTTTCCCGCGCCGAGCTCGCCCGTCGGGTCTTCACCGCTCCGGCGCTGATCGCCCTGGTAGCCGCGCTCGTCCTGCGGCCGGTGACGTTCCCGGACTGGCTGAACGCCGCACTGGGGTCGCTTGGTGGCACCCTCACCCCACTCGCCCTGTTCTCCATCGGTCTGCAACTCCAGGTGCGTGCGGTCCGGGTGTGGTGGCGAGAGCTGGCCCTCGGCCTCGGCATCAAGCTGGTCGCCGCGCCCGCGCTCGTGGTGGGGATCTACGCACTGACGGGGACCGTCAGAGATCATGACGTGCGGGTGGCCCTCTTCGAGGTGGCGATGCCCCCGATGGTCGCCGGCGCACTCATCGCCGCCCGTCACGAACTCGCGGCACCGTTGCCAAGCCTGCTGGTGGGAGTCGGGGTTCCGCTATCGTTCGTGAGCCTGGCGGTCTGGGCGCTACTCCTCGGGGCCTGAGGAGGTGGAGGCCTGAGTCGTGCTCGTCCTCCAGTGGAGTCACCGCTGCGGCGGGCGCCCGGCGTGCTGATCACAGCCTACGTGGGCGGGTTGACCATGCGTGCGGCGCACCGGGCGACACCTCCCACGCGGGCGCGCCGTCGGCGCACGGGGCGAGATGTGTGTTCGCGATGGCGGAGAAATCGCCGAAGAACTTGATTTCCAGCCGCTCGCGGCGGACACCTCCCTTACCGTCCGGCGCGAGACGCAAAAAGTACAGCACGTTCGTACCTCCGGCAGCCGGCCGGTCATGCGGGTTGTAGCCGCCACCGTCCCAGTGGAACTCGGCCCGGGTCCGCAACACCCAGCGCAGTCCCTCGATGATGACCGGATTTGGGTCCGGGAGCCGCATCGCGAAGTGCCGCTCGAGCTCGAACACGCGTTCCTGCTCGATGAGCCCGGCCGGTAGCCCAGGTGTCCGCCGGAGCATGAAGATCTCCAACGTGCGGTCCGCGCCCGCACTGGACCGCAGCGCGGCGTGGGTGAGACGCACGTCGAGCAGCTCCGCGCGCACCGCGTAGCGCTCGGCCAGCCGGGCCTTCACGATGACGCTGGGCACCAGCGTGCTCGGCCGCACGCCGAGAGCGGGCAACGCCGCGAGCGCGGCCTCGAAGTCGTCCACGGCAATCAGCAGCGCCGCGTGGTCCAGGACACAGTACCGTGTCACCAGATCAACGAGGGCCGCCGCCTCGTCGAGGCCGTCGAACAGGCCGGCGAGGAGACCCTCGGTGTGCAACGCGCGCAGCGGCGCGCACACGGCCTCAATCCGGCGCACGTCGATGGCGTCCAGACCGCTGCCAGGCCGTCCGAGGTCAGTATGCCCCGGTGAGGCCGTGAATCCCTGCGCTTCGATCATCCCGTGTCACCTTCCGCCGCGCGGATGTGCCTGACGACCGGACACACCACGCCGGTTCGGTCCAGTCCGGCTCCTGCTCGGTCGCGTCCGGCCACCTTAGGCCGCTGGGCCCGGTCACCACGGCAGATCCGACCCCGGAGCATTCCTGGCAGT